>NZ_CBDRFA010000081.1:0-37714 GCF_965343085.1 Nocardiopsis synnemataformans
CGCCGTCGGCAACGCGCACCACGACGGCACGCCCGGACAGGGTACCGAAGTCGACTCCGACCACGTACTGTGCCGACTGCTCACTCGGAGGTTCATGGCGGGGCTCGGGCGTCATCGGTGGCTCTCTCCCGGGGGAACTGGTCGGCGGGCGGCCGCATCCATGCGGTGTGGGCACCCAACCATCTTTAGTAACGCGCGTTACATCATAGGTGACGCGTGATACCTATGGCGAGTTCCCTGATATGGACCCCTTCAGCGAAGGACGCGAACGCCCCCGGGCGCAGAAGCCCAGCCACCGCTGAAGCCAGTGGGCACGCCAGCCCCGGGAACCGGGAAGCGGAACTCCCACACCGGCCCTGGCGGCCCGGCTCTCAGGACAGAAGGCGGACGCCCCGCGCCCGGGTCTCGTGGACGATGCCGTACTGCTCGTCGACCAGTCGGGTCAGTCGGTCGGCTTTGGCGGCCCGTGCGCTCTCCAGGGTCGCGTCGCGTGTCACCGGCGATGCGATCCCGGCCGTGCCGCAGGCTTCATCGACCCCGCGCAGCGGTTCATACCCCATCGGCAGCAGGTGGGAATGGCCGGGGAGGGAGTATCCGAGCCGCCAGTGGCCGCGTCCGATGAGCTGTTCGGCCTGCATCCGGCCGACCGGCCGGGTGGCCGAAGAGTCGTCCATCCCGGTGGGGAAGACGATGGCGGCTCCCGCCCGACGCAATTCCCGGGTCGTCTTCTGGTCGAATGAACCGAAGCCGACCACGGCCGAGGCGTCGACGCTCGCGCACACGTCGGCCAGGGAGCGCCCGCGCTCCCCTGCGAGGTGGGTGATCAGTGTCAGGCCCTGGCCGACCAGGGCCGCACCCAACTCCTCCATGAAACGGCTGATGCTCGCTCCCAGGGAAAGTCCGGGCACGGCGGCACAGACAAGGAAGGGGCGCCGACTCGTGGTACGCGACAAACGCGCCCACAGCGCCCGATCCTCCGCGTCGTGCGACCCGCCGGGCTGTTCGGTGAACGCCTGTCCGCTGGCCTCGACGTGGATCGTGTCCGTCCGCAGGTCCTCGGCGGCCCGCACAACGGGATCCGTGTCCGCGTCAGCGCCAGGGGCGGCGTCCTCGATGTGCCACACGATCGTGCCGCGGACGACGTCCTCGGAGGCGCCAGTCTGCCCGCTCGCCTCCCCCAATAGGCGGTAGGCGGTAGGCGGTAGGCGGTGGCGGACTCGCTGTCGGGCAACTCGGCGGCGTCGGTGAACGCCATGCCGAAGCCCAGCACGAGACCGGCCAACCCCAGAAGGTCGGCGACCCAGCCGACGAGGACCACGCCCCGCCGCCGGTAGCACCAACGGGCGAGAGTATTCATTGCGGAACCTTTCAGGACGGTGCACTGGCTCTGCCGAGACTCGTCCCCGGACGCCGCCGGGTCGTCAGCCCCACACGGTCATCGCGGGTACCGCGTCCGCGGTAGGGGTGCTGGCGACCGCCTACCGCACACGGCCCGTACGGTCCGGGGACGATCGGCGGGCGAACGGATCCCCGTACCCGCAAGCGCTTCCGGGACCCTCTGACCTTCTCCGAGCAGGCGTGTTCGCGTGATCGTCGCTCGTGACTCCGCGCTGTCGACTTCGCCTGACCAGGCGTGAGGTAACGTGCGTTACCATTGTCTTCGGTGTGGTTGATAACGCGCGTCACCCCCAGGACTCAGAGCGGTGCGAAGGCGAGGAAGACGGCGTGGTCACCAAGAGCGAGGACGTCGCCAGGGCTGCGGGCGTCAGCCGGGCGACCGTGAGCCAGATCCTCAACGGGCACGGCCAGCGCTTCTCGAAGGCTACGCGCGAACGCGTGCTCCAGGCTGCGGAGGAGCTCGCCTACCGGCCGTCCGTCGCGGGCCGCGCGCTCGCCACGGGGACGAGTGACATCGTGGTTGCGCTGCTGCCGTACACGACGCTGAGCGGGAACCTGCAGCACGTCCTCGAACGCGCGACTGACGATCTGGCCAAGCGCGGCATCACGCTCGTACTGCGCCTGTCGACGCGGGCCGTGGCCTCGCTCGAACACCTGGTCACCACGCTCCGGCCGCGCGCGGTGTTCTCGATCACCCCGTTCGGCGAGGATGAGCAGGCCCTGCTCGAACGGCACGGCACCGCGGTGGTGAGCCCGGGCGTCCACGACGACGGCTTCGACCACCGCGTGGGACGCGCCCAGGCCGAGCACCTCATCGAGCGCGGCTGCCAGCGGCTCGCCTACGTACACATCGACGACGAGCGGTACGACCTGTTCGGCCCCCTGCGTGAGGCCGGTGTGCGCGAGGTGTGCAAGGAGCACGGCCTCCCGGAACCCGTGGTCCTGAAGCCGCGGCTGGCACACACCGACGCACTCGGCGCCGTCGACGCACTCGTACCCGGCACGGGGGTCGCGTGCTTCAACGACGACATCGGCGTCGCGCTCATGCACGCGGCGGCCGAACGCGAGCGCCGCGTGCCCGGCGACACCGCGATCATCGGCATGGACGGGACGCAACTCTCGGAGGCTGTGGGCCTCACGACACTGAGTGTGGACATCGACGCCGCGGCTCAGGACGCACTGAACGCGCTGCTCTCCGGATTCGGCCTGCCGGTCGAGGAGCCGTCGCGCCCGCCGTTGGAACCCCGCGTCGTCGAACGCCGCACCACCTAGACGGTATGTAGGGAGGGTTCGCGAAGAGGCCGGGACCCCGCTCACACGTTGCCGTGGGTTGCCGACCAGGCAGAACCTGGACGGTAGTGCCTACATGTGTGGGAGGTCCCGGTGTCTTTCGAGACTACGACCGTCGGGCTGGACGTGCACGCCCGCTCCACCACCGCGTGCGCGATCCACGACCCGACCGGCGAAATCACCACCACCAAACTCACCAGCGACCACACCCAGATCCTGTGCTGGCTCCATACCCTGCCCGCCCCGGTCCGAGCCGTCTACGAGGCCGGCCCCACCGGCTTCGCCCTGGCCCGCACCCTGAACGACGCCGACATCGACTGCGTGGTCGCCGCCCCGTCCAAGCTCCAACGCCCCAGTGGCGACCGGATCAAGACCGATGCCCGCGACGCGTTGCACCTGGCCCGCCTGCTGCGGTTGGGCGAGGTCACCCCGGTGCGCGTGCCCACCCCGGCCCAGGAAGCGGCCCGCGATCTGTCCCGGGCCCGGGAGGATGCCCGCGCCGACCTGATGCGGGCCCGCCACCGCCTGTCCAAGCTCCTGCTGCGCCAGGGGGTGCTGTGGGAGGGCGCCAACACCTGGTCGCGGGCCCACCACGACTGGATCGCCCGCCAACGCTTCACCCCACCCGCCCTACAGGCGGCTTTCGAGGCCGCCCACGAGCAGGGCCTGCTCACCAAAGACCGGCGTGACCGGTTGGACCGGGCCATCACGGCCACGGCGGCCGAACCGGACTGGGCGGCGGCGGTGGACCGTTTGCGGTGCCTGCGCGGGGTCTCCACCACCACGGCGTTCGGCCTGGCCACCGAGATCGGTGACTGGGACCGCTTCACCGGCTCCAGCATCGGCGCCTATGTGGGGCTGGTGCCCAGCGAGCACTCCTCCGGAGCCCGTCGGGTCCTGGGGCCGATCACCAAGACCGGCGACACCCACGTGCGCCGGTTGTTGGTGGAGGCCGCATGGCACCACCGCCGCCCTTACCGGCAGCCCACCCGGGAGATGCGTCAGCGCTGGGAACAGGCCCCAGCCACGGTCCGCACGCGTGCTCACGCGGGCAACCACCGCCTGCACCGGCGCTGGTTCCGCTCGATGAGCGCGGCAAGAAGCCGTCGGTGGCTGTGGTCGCGATCGCCCGGGAGCTGGCCGGGTGGTGCTGGATCCTGGCCGTGACCGGGGAGTGAGGTCCGGCTTGCACAAGCCGGCCGGTGGGGGCCACAGCGCGGGCACCGCGTGAGGAACGATCCGCGATACACCTATGAGCAGCCCGGGGTTGTTTTTCCGGGCCACGCTCGGTCTCTAGAGCCGCGGCCTCGTTCCCGCCGAACAGTCCGTCCTGCGGTAGCCAACCCGCGCATATCAGTCTGACCACGCGTCGTGCATGACACGCGAGCCATGCGGTGTGCTCTCACCGGTCTTCATGCAGTACCTGTCGCATGTGGTGGCAGGAGACCTGCGGTGGTGAGAACCTACGCATCACCGCAGGTTAACGCCGTGCTCTTGACACAAAGACCCTACATATCAGATGTACTGACCACAGAGGTTAGATACAGACCAGTAGCGATTTGACAGCAAGAAAGGGCCTCCCGTTTCCCGCGTCACCAACCTCTCAGGTCAATACATCTAGGGACAACACCTGCTGAGGACATGTAGCCAGGTGTCAACATCATTGCTCGGCCGCTTCTAATCCGATGAGCGCAGGTGAAGCTGCTTCGGTTCGGCAGAGACCACCTCAGACGGTTGGTCAAAGCGTCCCTGCTGTCCCCACTGCTTGATCAACCGCCCCCAACGCGCCTTTCGGCGGAAGCGCGCCGCGATCTGCTCCCCTGTCGGCAGCGAACCATCCTGTTGCCGGTTCTCCAGCGCCCATTTCCAGGCCTCCTGCTGCACCCGTGGCGGAACCCTCTCCTCCGCCATGTCCACCGCGATCGAGTCAGTATCGGCAGTTCCCTCTGACTTCACCACATGCAGATGCAGAGGCTCCTGCTGCTCTACCGAAGAAGGCTCCGCTTCCTCAGCGACCGCATGCGGCTCGTTTCCCGACTGCGTACGGGCTGCGTCAGCACTGCGTACGCTCTCGGCCGCTGTGCGGAACTCTCTCATCAGCAGCTCATACGCACCGATCAGCGCGAAGCTCGGCCAGGCATGGATGATCCTCGACCACATGGTGGGATCGGCTACCGCGACGTTAGCCGCCAGGGAGGCTCCGGAGCCGATGATCAACAGTGCCCAGGGCAGCAGACCGCCTTTGCGGCCGTTGCGCGCATCATTGAGCAGAGTCATGGAGGCGCCCACAATCATGCCGTCGACGGAGAGCGGGAACAGGGCCGCCCGCCACTCCGGTTCGCCGTGGCGCAGCGCGAGTTCATACATGTGCGAGTAGGACACCACCGCAGCGATGACGGCCAGCATCAGCACGGCGACGATGGTGGTCCAACGGGACCAGCGGAAGGAATCCATCACAGGTCACCGCCCGTCCAGCGACAGGTCAGTGCTCAGGACCAGGGAGTGCGGACCCTGTGGGGGAATGGTTGAAGTCCCCCTCCGACTCGAACCCCCACACTCATCAACTGAGAGCCCAGCTCCCTCAATGTCATGCGTGTGCCGACCGACGGCAGCCGCCAGCAAGCAGCCACCGTTTACTTCGCCACCGAAGTGCGCCCGTCGACGAGGCAAACTCTCCTCGCCAACACATATGGTCCAGGCCGGCAAGGTATTTCCATGCGGTAAACAGCTCGGTACAGCATGTGGTGGAAATGTTGATGTGTGCCGCAGGTTGTCCTGCTCTGAAGTACGTCAAGCATCCACGGGCAAAGACCTCGCCCCACGCCCCCACGGGCTCTTTTTCGAAAGGTCAGCGTTGGTGTCCTGCCGTTGCCCTCGCTGCTTCACCAGGCGGCCCCAACGCTCCTTGCGGCCGAAGCGCGCCGCGATCTCACGACCACTCGGCAACTCACCGGTCTCGTGTTGCCGTTCCCGAGCCCACCGCCATGCCCGAGCCTGAAACGGTGACAGGGCGGATCCTGCGATGACCGCCGCATCCCTACCGTGCACGATCTGAAGATCGGTGTTCTCTGACGCATTCGACACGACAGCAGTGCAGTCTTCGGAAGTCTCCACTTCTGAGGCTGGTGAGCGGGCCTGATCGTCTACGGACGCGATACGTACGCTCCTCGCAGCCGTACGGAACTCGCGCATCAGCAGCTCATACGCGCCGATCAGCGCGAAGCTCGGCCAGGCGTGGATGATCCTGGACCACATCGTGGGGTCGGCGACCGCGACGTTGGCGGCCAGGGACGCTCCGGACCCGACGATCAACAACGTCCAGGGCAGCAGGTCACCCTTGCGACCGTGGCGGGCATCGCTGAGCAACGTCATCGACGCGCCCACGATCATGCCGTCCACCGACAGCGGGAACAGGGCCGCGCGCCACTCGGGTTCTCCGTGGCGCAGCGCGAGTTCGTACATGTGGGAGTAGGACACCACCGCGGCGATCAGCGCCAGGACCAGCACCGCGCCCACCGTGACCCATCGCGACCAGGTGGAGGCCGCCATCGTCATTCACCATCCCTCACAGGTCAGGGACCGTGTGAGGGAGCCGTCCGCAAGGTGAGTACTACCTTGATAAGCCTGACCCTGCCCTTTCCGGGCCGGGATGGAGACGGCTGCACCGCCTCCACAGCGTGGAGACGAAATGGAGACCGCAAGATCTCCCAACCGCGCCAAACAGCCTCGAACGGCTCCCGGGAACGGCCTCTGAACTGCTCATACGTGAAATGGCGCAGGTCATCAAAACTCCGAACCTACCTTGACACGGTAGAGGTCACAGGTTCGAATCCTGTATCGCCCACCAGCATCACCGCAGGTCAGAGGGTTTATCTGACATGTGAGTGAAGACCGGTCAACCCAGACTGGGAGATATCTGGGAGATCGTCTTCGAAGCGGGTTCCTCTCGGAGCCCGCTTTCGCTGTGTCCACGGTAGTGCTCTTCGAGCATCGGCGGTGCGGATCGTCGAGGACGGCCCGCGCAGCAGGTCGAACAGGGTACGCATCGAACGTGCTCCGAGCCGGGTCCGGGCATGCCACAGCGCCGCCCCGGTGACCTTCGGAATCGGTATCGCCTCCAGAGCAGCGGTGAGCTTGCGCCGGACGGCGAGGTAGCCGCACTCCTCGAACAGGGCCGCGGCCAACAGGAGGTAGACCACCACCCGGACGGGGAGCTTGCGCGACCGCCGCTGGGTCGCGCCGGTCCCGGCGAGGGCCTCATCGACCATGTCGAACGGGACGATCCGGGTGGGTTCGCCCAGATGCCCCGGGGCGAACAGGCCCTTGGCTACCGTGATTTCACGTGTGACGGCACACTGATCGGACAGCGGAGCTCCCGGGTTGGAATGACTGGTCTTGGTCGACAAGTCGTTCTACCGGGGCTCCGCTTCCTACGTCCGGCACTCCACCGGACTGAGACCACTTGCCACCAGCCCCACAGCCGTAACTTCACGGCCTTGGTCGAAAGAACCCGGCACGAAACAGCACCAGCCCCAGCGCGGTGAAGCGCTCCTCGTCCCCGCCGCTCGTCAAGGGGTGTTCTCCCGAGACGGCTCGCGGTCTGGCGAACGGGGACCGGCAACGTGCCGCTGTTCCTCGCCGTAGGCGCCTCCAGCAGGAACGTGGTGGCGGTATACGTACGCCGTTCGTCGAACGCCCGATGGCCGACCCGAGACCCTGCGGTGGTAGCCTGCGATCGGAAATCTATTATACAGGTAGCCAAGTTGTCATACAGGTCGAGAGGACAGGGGAACCGGATGCGCGGCAGGACCGGACGCGACGGGGACTACGACGTGGTGTTGGTGGGCGGCGGGATCATGAGTGCCACACTCGGGGCGCTGCTGCGCCGGGTGCAGCCGGAGTGGTCGGTCCTGGTGCTCGAGCGGCTGGACGGATTCGGGCTGGAGAGTTCGTCGGCCTGGAACAACGCGGGCACCGGGCACGCCGGACTATGCGAGTTCAACTACACTCCGCTGACCGGTCCCGGCTCCGTCGACGTCAGCAGTGCTGTCACCGTGGGCGAGCAGTTCCAGCTCTCCCGTCAGCTGTGGACACGGCTGGTCGAGGACGGAGAACTCGGCGAGCCCGCGGAGTTCATCCGCTCCGTGCCCCATTTCGGCTTCGGCCACGGGTCCGCTGGGGTGGAGCACCTGCGGCTGCGCACCGAGGCGCTGCGCGGGCATCCGCTCTTCACCGGCATGGAGTTCACCCGCGACCGGGCCGCCATGGCGCAGTGGCTCCCGCTGATGTTCGAGGGCCGTCCGGCCGACGAGGAACTCGCCGTCTGCCGCACACACGGGGGCACGGATGTCGACTACGGGGTGATCACCCGGCGGCTGCTGGCCTCCCTGGGCCGCTCCGGGGCCGAGGTACGTCCCGGCCACGAGGTGCGGTCCCTGGCGCGGGACGGCCGGAAATGGCGCCTCAAGGTGCGGGATCTGGAGGGGGCCCGTGACTACGAGGTGCGCGGCGGCTTCGTCTTCCTCGGTACGGGAGGTGGCACACTGCCGCTGCTGCGCAGCGCCGGTGTGGTCGAGACCCGGGGGTACGGCGGCTTCCCCATCAGCGGCCAGTTCCTGCGTACGGACCGCCCCGAGCTGGTCGCCCGTCACCACGCCAAGGTGTACGGGCACGCCGAACCGGGCGCGCCCGCCATGTCCGTACCGCACCTGGACACCCGCGTGGTGGACGGCCGCACCTACCTCATGTTCGGCCCCTTCGCGGCCTTCTCCCCGCGGTTCCTCAAACGCGGCCGCCGCACCGACCTGCCCAGGTCGGTGACCGCCCAGAACCTCGGCGCCTATCTGGGAGCGGCCCGCGGCAATCGCGACCTGGTGCGCTATCTCGTCGGGCAGCTCGCGCAGAGCCGCGACGACCGCGTTCGGGCCCTGCGCCGCTTCGTCCCCGACGCCCGCCCCGGCGACTGGCAACTGGTGACCGCCGGTCAGCGGGTGCAGGTGGTCAAACGGGTCGGCGGCCGGGGAGCGATCGCCGGGTTCGGCACCGAAGTCGTGACCTCGCACCACGGTGGACTGGCCGCCCTGCTCGGAGCCTCGCCGGGCGCGTCCGCCTCGGCGGCCATCATGCTCGACGTGCTCGAACGCAGCTTCCCCGACCGCCTCCCGCAGTGGCGCCCCGCCCTTCGGGACCTGCTTCCCGGCTACGGCGTCCAACTCTCCCGGCACCCCGACCTCTTGGCGCAGGTCACCCTGCGCACAGCCCGCGCCCTGGGCCTGGAATCCGGCCCGTCCGCCTCCCCGGCCGCAACGGATTCTGGACAGAAGGCCGACCGTGGCTGACGGATACGCCGGCGCGAGCCTCGCCGACCGGGTGGAGGGCGAACTGCGGAATGGCATCACGCGAGGCATCTGGCAGCCCGGAGAGCTCTTGCCCGCCGAAGGGGAACTCGCCACCCGGTTCGAGGTCAGCCGCACGGTGGTGCGTGAAGCCATCTCCCGGCTGCGCGCCGCCGGCCTGGTGGAGACACGGCGGGGGCGCGGTTCCTCCGTTCTGGCCCGGCCTGCCGCACAGGACTTCACCGGCTCCCTCGGCACGGTGCGCAGCCGCCACGACAGGCTGCAGATGCTCGAACTCCGCCTCGGCATCGAGGTGGAGGCGGCCGCCCTCGCGGCCGTCCGCCGCACCGACGCCGCCCTCGACGCTATCGATGCGGCCCTGCGCCGCCTGGCCGCGGTCCGCACGGGCGCCAGCGCCGCCGTCGATGCCGACTTCGCCTTCCACCGCGCGGTGGCGGCGGCCACCGACAACCGCTTCTACCTCGACCTGCTTGACACCCTCGGCGCCCCGGCGATCACGCGCCCCTACGCAGGACCCGAGGACCACGACCCCGTTCACTTCGAGCAGGTGCTCTCGGAGCACCGTCGGATCCGGGACTCGATCGGGGCCGCAGACGCCCTGGGCGCGTCCGCCGCCATGCGCACCCATCTGAACGCCTCCCGTGCCCGGTTCCTCGAAGCGTGAGGTGATGCTCCGGAGGCCCAAGAACCACGCCGCACCTCCGTGGGTCGCACCGGGGCCGTCTGACCAAGTCCACGAACCACGGTCCGCAGCCGACGGCGATGGAGCCCGGCTCCACCACCGCTCGACACGGAGCGAACCGATGCGGTGCACCGGTCGCGGAACCCGGCTCCTACGCGAACTGGAGTGCCCCGACGTGCAGGCCTTCGCACCCCCTGAAGAGTTCACGGTGCGTCGGCCGCAGAATGGACCCGGGTAGTTCTGGCCGTTCACGGGCCAGGTTCGGGCCGCCGCGGCCAGTCGGCAGACTTGACAGGGGCGGTTGGAGGGAATCCGATCTGCTCGTCACGGATCCCCGGCCTGTCAGGGCGTGATAACCGCGAAGTTCGGGTCGGGCTCCTCCAGCACACCCATCAGCTTGCCCAGGACTCCCAGGTCACCGGTGCTCTGGACCCCATCGGCGCCCTTCCCGGCGAGCATGCCCATCAGCAGTGGTTTGGTGAGCGTGAGGGTCAGGTCGGCGTCACCTTCCACCGCCCCCTTCCTCTTGGTCTTCCAGTGCACGAAGGCGCCGTTGGACATCTGGGTGCGGTAGCTCTCTCCCAGGTCGGTGAGGTTCCAGTCGATGGTCAGCGAGACTTCGGCTGCTCTGGGGCCGTGCACCCGGATGGCGATGGTGTCGAAGAGCTGGGTGACAGTGAGCGCTCTGGCCATGGTGGACGCCATGATCTCGGTCGGGGTCACCCCCTCGCTCAGTTCCTGTGCCCCGGTCAGGTAGCAGTTGCGCCAGGTGGCATTCTCCGCCCCCTCTCCCAACCTCTGGTACACCGACGCCAGGAGCTCCTTGGCCCCCGTGTGTCTGGGCTCGGCGAACACCGCGTGCCGGAGCAGCTGGGCGGCGAAGCGCAGATCGCCGGCGTCGGCGTAGGCCCGGGCCTTGGACACCACCGCGTCGACCCCGCCGATCGTGTCCACGTACCGCCGGGCGCTCTCCTCCGGCGGGTGCTCCCACAGCGAGGACGGGTTACCGTCGTACCAGCCCAGGTAGCGCTGGTAGATGGCCTTGACGTTGTGCGAGAGCGAACCGTAGTAGCCGCGGGTGCTCCAGGCCCTCTCCAGCCCTTCCGGCAGCCGGATCTCCTCCGCGATCTCCGGGCCGGTGAGACCCTGGTTGAGCAGGCGCAGGGTCTGGTCGTGCATGTAGGCGTACAGGTCGCGCTGCTCGGACAGCAACCCCACGAGCCGCTCACGGCCCCAGGTCGGCCAGTGGTGCGAGGCGAACAGCACGTCAGCCCGGTCGGCGAACAGTTGGATCGCCTCGTTGAGGTAGCGCGACCAGACGCGGGCGTCGCGCACCACCGCGCCGCGCAGGGTGAGGATGTTGTGCATGTTGTGGGTGGCGTTCTCGGCCATGCACAGGGCCCGGTGACCGGGCAGCAGGAAGTTCATCTCCGAGGGCGCCTCAGTGCCCGGGGTCATCTGGAAGAGGAACCGGACCCCGTCGACGGTCTCCTCCTGTCCGGTGCGGGTGACGTCCACGGTCGGTGGGACCAGGCTCGGTGTCCCCTTGGAGGCGACCATTCCCAGCCCCATGCCGACCGCCCCGGTGGGGCCGGCCCCCAGGTTCGCTCCCGCGTAGTACACGCCCCGCCGCAGCATCGCCGGGCCCGCGTAGACGTTCTCCACCACGGAGTGCTCCATGAAGCCCTCCGGTGCGAGGATGGGCACGTCGTCTGTGTCCGGGTCGATCACTCCGAGGGCGCCGCCGAAGTGGTCCAGGTGGGAATGGGTGTAGAGGAGCCCCGTCACGGGCCGCTCGCCCCGGTGTTCCCGGTACAGCGCCAGGGCCGCCGCGGCCGTCTCCGCCGAGACCAGCGGGTCGATGACGACGATTCCGCGCTCACCCTCGATCAGTGTCATGTTGGACAGGTCCAACCCCCTGACCTGATAGATGCCCTCGGTGACCTCGTAGAGCCCTTGGCGGGCGCACAGTTGCGACTGGCGCCACAGGCTCGGGTGGACGGTGTCGGGGCACTCCCCGTCCAGGAACGCGAAGGCGTCGCTGTCCCACACCACCCGGCCCTGATCGTTGTGGACCACGCCGGGGGTCAGCGCGCCGACGAAGCCCCGGTCGGCGTTCTCGAAGTCCGTCTCGTCGTCGTACCTGAGCTCGGTCACACTCGTCCTCCAAAGGTGCACGCGGGTGCGGGCGCGGGTGGGCTGTCTCGGTCCCCGCTCCATGTTCGACATCCCCACCCCTGGGGGAACCCGCCGCCACACCAAGGACCCGTCATGTTCGGGTATGGATCGCTCAACCCACCAGCGCGCGCAGACCCTTGGAGGCGAGGACCGCACCGAACACGAACAGCACCGTCATGGTGACCGTGTCGTTGTTGGCGATCAGCCAGATCCGGGCCCGTTCCAGGGCGTGGGTGCCGTGGCTTCCCGTGGCGAGGACCGCGACGAACGGCACGATCAGCCCCAGGCTGCCCAGGACCGCGAACACCAGCGCCGTGGACGCGGCCTCGCCCGCGCCGAGCCCGAAGGAACCGACGGCCGCCCCCGCGCCCAGCACCATGGCGAGGTTCTTCGGGTTGACGCCCGACAGAAGCGCGGACAGGCCGACGACCTTCACCGTGCCGAGCGAGTCGATGGCGCTGAGCCACGTCGGGGGCTCAAAGGCAGCGTCCTTCGGACGCGCCAGATGCTGGCGCAGGGCCCGGATCGCGAGTGCGAGCAGCAGGAGACCGATCACCAGTTGGATCCAACCGACCCAGGCGGGTGAGGACTCCGTTCCGGACTCACCCGCGCCGCCCGTCGCCAGGGCAACCACGGCGCAGAGCACGAACACGACCGCCACCCAGACCACGACGAACGCCAGTGCCTTGCCCCTACCGCCCTTGGCCATCAGCAGCAGGATGACCGCCGCGACGGGCAGCGGCGCGGCGATCAGCCCGAAGACGAACGGCAGGATCTCGACGACGGCTTGCCGCACCACGGTTCCTCCAGGTCCACAGGGATCAGGGCGCACAGCACGGTCGCACGCGATTCACTCACGGGTTACCCCGTCCGGTCCGTGCGTGTCCTGGACCGCGTTCCGCACCGCTTCCTCAACAGTCGGGAAGACGTCGTCCGGTGTGTCCAGCAGGTCCCGGACCTGGCCGACGCCGTGGGCGAGGAGCAACCGGACCCCGGACCGCGCCACGTCATGCGACAGGCGGCGCAGCATCCGGGCGGCGGTCAAGTCGATGAAGGGCACCGTCTGGGCGTCCAGGACGACCGCGCGTGTCTCCGGGCGCTCCGCCTCGGTCATGACGTGGTCGTGGACCCGGTCCGCGTTGGCGAAGAACAGGCCGCTCTCCACCCGCAGCACCACTACCCCCGGTTCGGGCCGGTTGGCGGAGTCGCGGGCCAGGTCCGCCCACTGCGGCCGGGGATCCCGGGCGGTGGCGGCGACCCGTCCAAGCTCGGCGATATTGGGACGCGAGGCCCGGTACAGCAGCAGGAGCAGGGACAACCCGACACCGACGAGCAGGCCCTGGAGAGTACCGAGGAGCAGCACGCCGAACATCGCGGCCACCGCGCCGAGGAAGTCCGCGCGGGCGGCCGCACCGTAGGCGGCACGCAGACCGGGCGTGGCCACGCGGTACAGGTCGCGGATGGCGCGCACGTCGACCAGTTCGATGACGGCGGTGACGACCACGGCCGCCAGCACCGCCTCGGGCAGCTTCTCGAACAGCCCGGTGAGGAAGAGCAGGGTCAGCACCGTGTACACGGCCGCCGTCAGCCCGGAGAGCTGGGAGCGCGAACCGGCCGCCGCGTTGACGGCGGTCTTGGACAGGCTGCCGTTGACCACCATGCCGGAGCTGAGCCCGGAGGCGAGGTTGGCGGCGCCCAAGCCGATGAGCTCCCGGTTCCCGCCGATCCGGTCACCGGACCGCCCGGCATAGGTCTTGGCCGCCCCGAAACCCTCGGCGAAACCGAGCAGCGCCACCGCGATACCACCCCCGACCAGCGCCCCGTACTGGCTCAGTGACAGGACGGGGAAGCCGAACGGCGGCAGCCCGGACGGCAGCGTGCCCACGATGTCCACTCCGTGGCGGTCCAGGCCGAACACCATGGTGGCCACCACGCCCGCGACCACCGCCAGGAGCGCGGCCGGGACCAGGGGCACCAAGCGCCGGAGCAGCAGGATCAGGACGATCGCCAGGGCACCGATGGCCAGGGTCGGCCAGTGCGTGCCCCCGAGCGAGGCGACCAGGCCCCACAGCTTGGCGAAGAACTCCCCGTCCGCGGCGTCGACCCCGAAGAGCTTCGGTAGCTGCCCGGCGATGATGGTCAGCGCCAGCCCGGTGATGAAGCCCTTCATCACCGGCTCGGAGACGAAGGAGGCCAGGAAGCCGAGTCGGAGTAGCCCCGCCACCACGGCGACCACACCGGCCACCACCGCGAGCGCGGCGGTCAGGGTCGCCGCGTTGGCGCCGTCACCGCCCGCGACCGCGGCCACGATCGTGGCGGACAGCACCGCCGTGGTCGACATCGGTCCTACGACCAGCTGTCGGGAACCGCCGAACAGCGCGTACAGCACCAGGGCGGCCGGGGCGGCGTAGAGGCCGGTGATGGGCGGGGCTCCGGCCAGGGTGGCGTAGGCGATCGCCTCGGGCACCAGTACCGCCCAGACCGTGAGCCCCGCCATCAGGTCGCCCCGCAGCCAGCCCTTGCGGTAACCGCGCAGGGTCGGCGGCACGGGGTCCAGGCGCGGCCGGTGTTCGGACCCGCTCATCCGGCTCCTTTCCTCGGGTCGAGTCATACGAGGACGGTCCTCAGCCCGTTGACCGTCAGGGCGGGCCCGAAGACCACGGCCGTCAGGATCTGCACATCATCGTTGTGGCGGGTCAGCCACGCCCGGGCCTGGCACAGCCGGTCCTCGCCGTCGAGACCGGGAAGGAGGACGACGATCGGGACGAGCGAGAGCGGGGCCAGGGCACACGTGACGAACCAGACGCCCGCGAAGACCAGGGCCTTGCGACTGCCGCGGGCGCTGATCAGCAGCGCGATGACCGCTATGGCGGACAGCGGCGAGGCGATCACGGCGATCGCGTAGGGCAGTGTGGACGCCAGAGCAGATCCCATGCGTTTCGGCCCTTCGGCTCCGACTCCGCGGTTCAGCAAGACGGTGCGCTCTGGGGGCCGCCTTCCGGAGACGGACACGAACCCACATAAAGGAACACTCGGTAGTTTCTTTATGCCTCTCCGAAGTTTCCCTTGCGTGTGGTCTACGGATGGTCAACCGTCGCCCATCAAGGGTGCAAAAAGACGCAACCCCGGGGCTGGCTTCGGACCGCCCGTCCGCCCGGTCAACTCCTGCTTGCCCCGCTCCCATCTGCGGTATGCGTGCTGCGTTCAGAGACAACGAGGGCGGGAACGGCTACTTGAAGAACCGGACAGAACGGTGAGACGAGTCGAGGGACGTTTCGTTGGGACACCGGTGCATCTCGCGCAGGTCGTGCACGGGTTGTGTGATGCCCAGGCCGCGCCGGGCTTGGCGCCGGGCGGTGAGTGTGGGTTCGATGAGTGTCCAGCGTTCGTCGGGCAGGTCGGTGCGGTAGGGGCGTCGGGTGGCCCTGTCTGCTGGACTACGAGGGGGTGCGGGCTCGCAGGGGGCGTTTCGCGGTGGTCCCGGATCCTTTATCTGGACAAACCGGGGTCACTACGAACCAGACGCCCTCTCAGAGGCGGCCGTGAGCAGTGGTATGGCGATCTCCTCGACGATGGCTTCGGGGGTGAGCGTGGAGTCGGTCCGCAGGAGGATCTGCTCGCGCATCACCGCAAAGGGCACGCGCAGCACCGACGGGGGAATGGGGCAGCTGCCGAGCTCGCCTCGCTCCACTGCCGCAGGGAGGACCCTCTCGGCGAGGATCATCTCAGGACGCGAGGCATACCGTTGATCCTGAGGCGGAGCATCAGGGATCGCCGGCGGCGAGCATCCGCCGAGCCTATGGCCCCGAGCCTCTCGGACCCATCCTCGAATCCGCGCTCGAGCAGCTCGAGGCCGGGGTACCGGCGCTCTTCGACCAGGCAGAGCAGGTCTATCTCGAATCGTGGCACCAGGGGCGCGTGGTGTTGGTCGGAGACGCAGCCTGGTGCCCGTCGCTGTACTCCGGCATGGGGGCCTCGAGCGGACTCGCGGGAGCGAACCTGCTCGGCCATCGCCTCGAACGGTACGGTGACGACGTCGCGGCTGCCCTCGACGACTGGGAGCAGACCATGAGGCCGCGCATCACAGAGTTCCTCGAGTACGACAAGCTGGGGATCGGAGTGTTCACCCCGAAGGACGAGAAGGCACTTCGCGTGCGCAAGCGCGCGATGACGCTGCTGAACACACCGGTCATCAAGAGTCTGTTCGCGCGCTTCGGCCGGTATCTGCCGCCCATGCAGTCCCGGGAGCGCGCGATCGTGTGATCGCGCGACGACGGAGGGGTCGCGGTCGCGCCAGGCGTGGAACCCGGACTCCGACACTCCCAGCACCCGGACGGCGACCTGGACGGGGTGGCCTTCGGCGGCCATCACCGCGATACCCGGCGGGGTGTCCACGACGTCCCACGATGCCCTCCTCCAAGGGTCACGTGGTCCCAGGATCCAGAAATCCGACTCCGAAAAACGCAGGACACACCATCGAGGGCTTCCTGGTGCTTGGTGTAGACGTCGCGATCCACACCGATACCGGAAGCCCTCTTCGCTTGTGTCAAGTGGGGTGGGTGTTACCAACCTCAGTGGTCAGTACACGTGCCGGGATCACACAGGTTCGTGACAGCGGAAGGCGGGAAGCTGACCGCTACCCCTTGCGGCCCACTCCCCCGAAGTCGTCCAGCGGCCGGACCGTACCGATCTCGGCAGTGTCCGGACGCCACTGGGTCACCGAGACCACGCCCGGCTCCAGGAGTTCCAGCCCGTCGAAGAACCCGGCGATGCGCTCGGGCGTGCGGTTGATCCGGGGGTTCTCGCCCGCCTCGTTCCACTGCCGGATCATCTCGTCCATCTCGGCCGGGGCGATGACGTTGGTGTCGTCGCACAGCACCAGGAAGCTCCCCGGGGCCAAGGCGTCCATAAGGCGTCCGACGACGGCGTAGGCCTCGCCGTCCTCGACCACGTGCGCGGTGATCCCCAGCATCACCAGGGCGATCGGGCGGGAGAGGTCCAACGTCTTGGCCGCGGCCTGGAGAATCCGTTCCGGCGCGTGCAGATCGGCGTCGACGTAGTCGGTGGCGCCCTCGGGGGTTCCGGTGAGCAGGGCGCGCGCGTGGGTGAGCACGAGCGGGTCGTGGTCGACGTAGACCACGCGGGCGGCGGGGTTGAGAGCCTGGGCGACCTCGTGGGTGTTGTTGGCGGTGGGCAGTCCGGTGCCCACGTCCAGGAACTGGTCGATGCCCGCCTCGCTGACCAGGTGGCGGACCGTGCGCACGAGGAAGGCGCGCTGCGCGAGGGCGATCTCGGCGATCATCGGGTTGGCATCGCGGATCTGATCACCGACGGCACGGTCGGCGGGGTAGTTGTCCTTGCCGCCCAGCCAGTAGTTCCACACCCGGGCCGAGTGCGGCACGGAGGCGTCCAGAGGCTGTTCAGGGGAGGGGGTGGCCATGGGGTCCTTCACATGTCGACCGTTCTGTGCGGCCAACCTAGGGCACGCCGATCCCCTGGACCAGGGTCTGTCGGCCCCGACCTTCCCCACCTCCGCACAGGACACCGGCTTCCGGAGCACCTGTGTCCTCCGGAAGCCGGTGGGGTTCTCTCCTCACCCCAGCCCTTGGGCGACCTGGCTCGGTGGTCGGGCCGTGCATCAGGCTGCCGGTGCGGAGAGGCCCCACAGCAGGCCGCGCACCGGAACGGCTCCACGGGGACACGGTGGAGTCGCCCCGGCACGCGGCCTGGCGCACCTCTCAGGAGACGGTGCGATCGGTGGCACGGGTCGCCTCCGCCGACGCCCTGCGCTTCCTCACGATCCTGACGGTGCGGGAGACGACGAACCACGCGAACAGCAGACCGATGACCACGACGACGGCCCTGCTGAGCAGACTGCTGTACTGGGTCAGGATGGGATCGATCTGCGGACCGAAGGCGAAGCCCAGGCCGATCCAGAGGGTGTTCCAGACGACGCTGCCCACCAGGGTGTAGAGCGAGAACTTCCACATCGACATCCGCTCGATTCCGGCGGGAACCGAGATGACGCTGCGCACGAGCGGAATACACCGGCCGACGAGGACGGCGACACCGCCCCAGCGGGCGAAGACGCGTTCGCCCCGGTCGAAGTCCTCCACCTCGAACAGGGGCGCCTTCTCGAAGAGCCACCGGGTGCGCTCCCGCCCGAAGACGGCGCCCACGGCGTAGAAGATCCACGCACTGACCATCGAGCCGACCGTCGCGCAGAACAGGGCAAGGGTGAAGTTCATCTCCCCGGAGTAGGCGAGGTAGCCGGCGACCGGCAGGATGAGTTCGCTGGGCACCGGCGGGAAGAGCGTCTCGATGGCGAGGGCCAGACCGACTCCCACCTCCCCCAGAGTGGAGATCAGGCTCAGGACCCAGCCGATGAACCCTTCGTACTCCTCGACGGGCGCCGGGGTGGCCGCGCTGAGCGGCGCCACCGTCAGGGCAGGAGAAATCATGAGCTTCCTTGCACGTGGTTCGAGGAATCCGCGGCGCCCTCACGAGGAAACCGCCGCCGACGCGCCCCGTCTCGGGGCACACGGAAAGGCTATTTTCCGTATCGGCGGCGCACCTCCGTCTCCATGAGGAGTTCGACATGGAGGATGGATGAGAGAAAACCCCTCCGATGAATCCATCCTCCATCCCGGTATGAACTTTCGTTGAGTTCGACCGGGCCGCACCTCCCGACCCTGCACGAAAGTTACATCGGTTCCCGCGTACATGGCCGATCGCTTACCCCGAAATCGGCATCCAGGCTGATGCCACACGGCCTCGACCGCTTCTAGCCTGGTCCTCGGCACCCCGAACGATATCGAGGAGGTCTTCACGGCACCGGGGTCGCTTTGTCAGCAATACGACGCAGAGGAGAAAAGGTGATCGAGGCACGAGGCCTGACCAAGCGGTTCGGTGACGTAACGGCGGTCGACGATCTCACCTTCACCGTCGACCCCGGACACGTGACCGGGTTCCTCGGTCCCAACGGGGCCGGGAAGAGTTCGACCATGCGGATGGTACTGGGGCTGGACAGGCCCACTTCGGGTACGGCGAGGGTGAACGGACACCGCTACGTGGACCTGCCGGCACCGCTGCGCGAGGTCGGCGCACTGCTCGACGCCCGGGCCGTACACCAGAACCGCAGGGCTCGTGATCATCTGCTGTGCGTGGCCCAGAGCAACGGCATCGGTCGGCGCCGGGTCGACGAGGTGCTGGACATGGTCGGCTTGGAAGCCGCGGCGCGCAAGAGGGTCGCCACGTTCTCCCTGGGTATGTCCCAGCGGCTGGGGATCGCCGCCGCTCTGCTGGGAGACCCTCCGGTGCTGCTCTTCGACGAACCCGTCAACGGCCTCGACCCCGAGGGCATGCTGTGGATCCGTCACCTGTTGAGGGGACTGGCCGCGGAGGGACGCACCGTCCTGGTCTCCAGCCACCTGCTGGCCGAGATGGCCGAGATCGCCGACCGGCTGATCGTGGTGGGCAGAGGACGCCTGCTGGCCGACGTGCCCACGGACGAGATCCTCGACCGCCATGGCGCGCGAGCCGTCCTCGTCCGCATCGCCTCCCCCACCTGCCCGGCCTTCACCGACCAGCTCGCCCGTGAGAGCGCGCAGGTCGCCGAGCACCCCGACGGCGCCCTGCTGGTCTCGGGCATGGAGGCGGCGAGAATCGCTTCGGTCGCCGCCGCGACGGGTGCGGTGCTGACCGAACTCACTCCGCAGAGCACCTCCCTGGAAGCGGTGTTCATGGCCATGACGCAGGACCACACCGAGTACAGGACCGGAGAAGGGGCTACACGATGACCACCGGCACCGCGCCGATCCGCGCCGGCTTTCACGACGTACTGCTCTCGGAGTGGACGAAGCTGCGTACCCTCCAGGTCACCACCGTGGGACTGCTGGGCTTCGTCGCCGCGAGCGCGGTGATGAGCTTCGTCCTCACCTCGGGCGCCGCGGAGGAGTACGCCTCGCTGCCGCCGGAGGACCAGCTCGGGGTGTCCTCGCTGACCCTGTCCCTGTACGGACTGCTCATCGCCCAACTGGTCATAGCGGTCCTCGGCAGCATGGCGATGACCAGTGAATACGCCACCGGAACGATCAAGACGAGCGTGACGGCCGTCCCGCGCCGGGGGCGGCTGCTGGCGGCCAAGGCCGTGGTGGTGTCGTCGCTGTCCTTCGTCGCGGGCATCGTGGCCGCGCTGGGTATGGTGCTCGTCGGACAGACATCGTTCAACGGGCGGCAGGTCGGCGCGTTCACGTCGTTGCACCTGTCCGACCCGGAGGTGGTGCGCGCCGTCCTCGGTGCGGGTCTGTACATGGTGCTGCTCGGCCTGCTCTCCCTGGCGGTGGGCACCCTGGTCCGCTGGACCGCCGGAGCGATCGTCGTCCTGGTGTGCGGGGTACTGATCGTGCCGTCGATGTTCGAATCACTGCCGGAGGGGTGGTCGGAACTCCTGTCGTTCTACTGGCCGACCAACGCCGGACTACAGATCGTGCTCAGCGGTCCCGACGGCCTGGCTCCCTGGCTCGGCTTCGGTGTGATGGCGGCGTTCACCGCCGTACTCCTTGCGGTCGCGTACGCCGTGCTGCGCCTCCGCGACGTCTGACCGGTCAAGAACAGCCTGATGGGAAGTCCTGGGGAGAACATGGCGGTGGAACCCGTGGCGTGGTGGCGGAGCCCGTTGAGCCTTCGCGCCGTCGACCGGCTCCTGGCCATCGTCTGCTTTCCGCTGGTCGCACTGCTCACGTTCGCCCCCGGCGGCCTGCACGAACCGGGGGAAGGGGTCGGGTCCGGTCCCGTGGTCTCGGGCCTCCTCTTCCGGTTGGTTCCGGGGCTCCTAGTCGAGGGATCGCACAGTCCGGTGATGGCCGTGGACCACTGGCCCGTCGCCCTGGGCGTTTTCGTGCTCGTGCCCGGTGCCGTCTCCCTGGCCGTGCTGTACCGGCGGAGCCGACCGGAATGGCTGTTGGGGACAGGGGTCGCGCTCCTGGCGCTGATCACCAACATCGTGCCCACCGCCCTGGCCCTGTACAGCTATGCGGCCTGGAACACCGACCGCAGGAAGCTGGCCGTCTGGACCATGGCGGCGCTGGCCGCCTTCACCGTCGGCCTGTGGGGTACTCCCCCGAGCTGGTCGGTACTGACCATGGCCCTGGTCACCTTCGTCACCCCGCTCAGTCTCGGGCTGTGGAAGAGCACGCGGAAGAGGCTCTTGGAGAGCCTGCGGGACAGGGCCGAACGGCTCGAGCACGAACAACAGCTGATGGCCGAGCGGGCGGTCACCGCGGAAAGGACACGGATCGCCCGGGAAATGCACGATGTCGTCGCTCACCGGGTGAGTCTCATCGTCCTGCACGCCGGAGGAATCGAACTCTCCGCCGAAGACGAGGAGCTGGCCCGCTCGGCGGAACAGATCAGCGGTATCGGGCGCGAGGCGCTGTCAGAGCTCAGGGAGGTCCTGGGAGTGCTCTACGGCGGTGCGGAGTCCCCGGTACCGATGGCTCCGCAACCGATACTGGCCGACCTCGACCGGTTGGTCGAACAGTGGCGGACCGCGGGTATGAACGTGCGGCTCGAGACCACGGGCACGCCGTCCGGACCGCAGCCCCGGCTGGAACGAACCGTCTACCGGATCGTGCAGGAGGCGCTGACCAACGCCGGCAAGCACGCCTCGGGAGGACCGGTCCGCGTCCATGTCCGCCACCGGCGCACCGACGTCCTCGTGACCGTCGTCAACGAGCTGGTGGACAGTCCGACGCGTGCTCCCCTGCCGGAGAGCGGCTACGGGCTGGCCGGTCTCCGCGAGCGGGTGGCACTGGCAGGGGGCGAACTGGTGGTGGGCCCCCTGCCCGACGGGGTCTGGGAGCTTCGCGCCACACTTCCGTTAGCGACGGCACCCCCCGTTCCGGACAACGGCACCGAAGAGGGCCTTCCGGAGCGCAGTCGAACCGAAACGAAGGAGTGAGGGTGATCAAGGTCGTACTCGTCGACGACGAGGAGCTGGTCCGCTCGGGTCTGAGGATGATCCTGCGCAACGCCGACGACATCGAGGTCGTCGGGGAGGGGGGAGACGGGGCCGAGGCCGTCGAACTGGCGCGGACCCTGGAGCCCGACGTCATCCTGTTGGACATCCGCATGCCCGGGATGGACGGGCTGACCGCGGCCGCGGAGCTGACGCTGCTCCCCCGTCCGCCGGCCGTCGTGGTCCTGACCACCTTCAGCATGGACGAGTACGTGCACCGGGCACTGCGCTCGGGTGCCCGCGGGTTCCTGCTCAAGGACACCCCCGCGCGCGAACTCATCACCGCGGTGCGCACGGTCCACAACGGTGACGCGATGCTGGCTCCCAGCGTCACCCGCCGACTGCTGGAGCGGTTCGCCGCGGCTCCCGACACCGGTTCCGCCGCCCACCGGCTGGACGCGCTGACCGAGCGGGAGCGGCTGGTCCTGGTCGCCGTCGCCCGGGGGATGTCCAACGCGGAGATCGGGAAAGCACTGAACATGCAGGAGGGAACCGTGAAGGCCCACGTCTCCCGGATCCTCGGAAAGCTCAAGATGAACAACAGGGTTCAGGCGGCCATTCTCGCCCATGAGGCCGGTTGGGCCTGACCATCCATCCGAACTCACGGTTCCCGACATATCCGCACGCTGATCCTGATCCACCGAACACCACAAACCACAGGCCCTCCCCCACAAGAGAAGACCAGCATCCCCCTGCAGCAGAACGAAAGCACGGAACGCCATTCCATGACCACGGGAAAGTATGGAGTGCATCATGCCTCTCGTTGAGCGCAACCATGAACTTTCCATTCTCAACGGAATCTATTCCAGCCTGCAGGAGACACAGGGAAGCGCCGTCATCGTCGAGGGCGCACCAACCCTCGGAAAGACCTCTCTCCTGGCGGACTTCTCACAAGGAGTCGTCCAAAGTGGAGGATCCTTCCTGTCCTCCTTCTCTTCAAGGGCTGAGCGCACCTGTTCTCTGGGAACTCTGACCCAACTCTTCGAGGCCGCCGAACTCTCCGGCGAAACGATGGAACGCGTTGACCGGCTGCTCTCCGCGGGCTCGTCCGCGACCAGCCCTTCGCCCGGGCTTCGCGGTGGTATACCTCCAGAAGTACTGAGAGGGCTTCACGGGGTGCTCATCGCGCTGTCCGCGCGCGGACCTCTCGTACTGGCCGTCGACGACGCCCACCAGGCCGACGCTCCCACACTGGATTTCCTGCTCTACCTGGTCCGCAGGATCCACACGAGCAGGATCATGGTGCTCGTCGCCGCTGACAGGCGCCCGCGGCAGGACTACCTCCGCTTTCGCTCAGAGCTCCTGACCTTCGGACACAGCCGACGCTTGGCTCTGGCTCCGCTCTCCGCGGAGGGAACCGCCCGCATCGCCGCCGACCGGCTGGGAGGACGGGCAGCTGCCCTGGCTACGGAGCTGTGGAACATGAGCGGCGGTAATCCGCTACTGGTCCGGGCACTGCTGGAGGACCAGGAGAGACGAGTCGCCGAGTTCCCGGCTGTGGGCGAAGAGCCGCGCGAGGTGTCGGCGGGCAGTGCGTTCGTCCAAGCCGTTCACGACTGCCTGCAACGATGCGGGGCGTCGATGGTGCGGTTCGCCGGGGCTCTGGCGGTCCTGGGTGAGGACGCCGACACGCCTGTGCTCGAAGCGCTCCTGAGGAACGACACCGCATCGATGAGCAGAGTCGTGGGTGTGCTGAACGAGGTCGGGTTACTCGCCGGGAACCGGTTTCGCTCCGATTCCCTCAGGAACGCGGTGCTGGAGGGGATGAGCTCCTCGCAACGCATCGACGTCCGCAGGCGGGCCGCCGTGGTGCTGCACGAGCTCGCGCGGCCGTCGGAGGTCGTCGCGCGCTACCTGGTCCTGGCCGACCACGGTTTGGAGCCTTGGGCCGTCGCAGCCTTGGAGAGCGCGGCTGAGCACGCCCTCCTGAGCGGCGATCTCGAACTCACGGCCCGTTACCTCAGACGTGCCCTGGCGGACTGTCCCGGCGACACACTCAAGCGTGCGAGGCTCCAGGCCGCACTCGCCCGCGCTGAATGGTGGGACACCCCGAACACCGCCGTGCGCCATGTCCCCGAACTCATCAGGCACTCCGCGGAAGGGCGTCTGGACGAACGCGCTGTCACCGAGCTTCTGGGCTACCTCGCCTGGCAGGGGAAGATGGAGGAAGCCGTCGCCGTGACGGAACAGGCCGACGGTCCGCGCGGCCCGGCCCGCAAACTCCCCCATCACACCAGCGATCCGAGAAGGGGGCACTCCCGGCGCCTGTGGCTGTGCGCCTTCTTCCCCGAACTCCGCGACCGTCTACGTCCGCATCCGTCACCTCCCCTTCAGGCGGCCATGAAGTCGGTGCGCGCGTTGGAGGAGCACAACGCGATCGCCGCACTGGAAAGCGCGCTCACCGGGCAGGCCGACGAGAAGACACTGATGATCGCCGAACAGGTACTTCAGGGGGCGTCCCGGGACGACGGATCCGTATCCGCCGCGGCGACCTGCCTGTACACGCTGATCTACCTGGGCCGCGTCGACAGGGCGGACTCGTGGTGCGGTGCTCTGGCCGACGCGACCATGAAGCGTGGCGGTCGACTCTGGCGAGCGCTGCTGTCGGCGATCCACGCTGATGTGCAAGCCCGCCAGGGACGCATGACGGACGCTTCGGCGTCGGCGCGTGAGGCGTTGGCGCTCGTCCCGGTATCGGACTGGGGAGTGGCGATCGGCCTCCCCCTCGCCATAGCCGTGGAATCCGCGACCGCGAGGGGATGTCTGGGGGAAGCCGAGTCCCATCTGAGAACACCTGTACCGGACACGATGCTGCAGACCCTGTTCGGAGTGCGGTACCTACGCGCTCGCGGTCGCTACCACACGGCTACCGAGCGACACCAGGCGGCCCTCGGAGACTTCCGCACATGCGGTGAGCTGCTGGAGAGGTGGCGGTTGGACAAGCCTTTCGTCCTACCCTGGAGGGTCGACGCCGCCCAGGCCCTCCTGGCCTCGGGAGCGCTACGGGAGGCGCGTGAGCTGGTGTACAAACAACTCGCCCGCATCGGCCCCAACGACTCGCTGACTCAGGGAGCGGCGCTCCGTGTGCTCGCGGAGAGCAGCGACCTCGCCGAACGGACAGCGATACTCCGAGAGGCCGCCGACGCGCTCCAGGCCGGCCACGACCGCTACGAGCTGTTCCAGACCGTGGTCGCGTCGGCCCGCGCGCACCGGGCTCTCGGGGACGTGGAAACCGCTCAGGAGTACGGAGCCGCGGCCCAGCGGTTGGCCGAGTTCTGCGGTGTCCCGGTCCATGCGAGCCCGGGTCCCTCATGGCAGGTGGTGTCTCGCGGCCCCCGTGCCGTGGGTACCTCCGCCACGACCACCGGACACCTGCTCGATCGACTCAGTGAGGCCGAACGACGGGTCGCGCAGCTGGCTTCGGCAGGACGTTCCAACCGGCAGATCGCCGAGGAACTCTTCATCACCGTCAGCACGGTCGAACAGCACCTCACACGGGTATACCGCAAGCTCAAGACGAGACACCGCACCGAATTGCGAGGGAAGTTGCAGTCGGACGCACCACCGGTCATGTCCGGAGGTGAATGCCAGGTCGGTTGAAAACCGGCCAGCGGTTGCCCCTGTTCCTCAGAAAGCGCTGCCGCCGGACCAGCGGCAGCCATTACCGCTCCCCGCGACGCCGTATCCTCGGAGAACCCTCCGACCCAACGCCGCTGACCTTCTCCTGACACGACACCCCAGATGCTCCAGGACTCCGCATCCCAGGCCCCTTCTAACGATTGAGAACAGATATTAGGGGTGCCCTAGGGGTGCGTTATAGCACGAGATGCCCATATTGTCACCAGTGTGCCTCTGGTAGACGCCCAAACAACGAGTGGGGATCTCAGTGTTACAGGAGAAGATCACATTTCCGGCCGGTACGAACGGTCAACGTGATCCGTTTGTCCGCCCTTCCGGACCACGGTTCGCTCCCGCTGTTCCGTGGGAGGGACGAGCCCGGCGTCGTCGCCGCGCGGGGCTCGACCAGCGGCAGCAAAGTCACGGCGTTCTTCCCGGGGTCGGCCGGGAGCGGAAACAGCGGTGACGGGGGCGCAGGCGGCCGTCGACATCCTCCGTAGCGAGCGTCTCACCAAGGCACCGGAGCAGGATCGCGAGGCACTCCGGGCGACGCTGAACGAGGCGCGCGGGCGAACCGCCGGAGGTGTCACCCAAGCGGTCTCCCCGGGTGCCGTGGACGCGGTTATCGCACCCGAGCACACCCGGCAGAGGATCTCCACGGCGCTCGCCGCCGCTTCCCAGCTCCGAGGACGGCACAGCAGCATCCCCTTCTGAAGGGGGTCTGTGCCCAGGCGCCGTTCTTCCACGAAACCCATGCCCGTCGCAGCCAGGCTGCGATCCACCTCGTAGTGGTCCAGGACCCGACCCACCACCTCACCCGGCACCCAGGCCCGTCCGGCGCCCCGTCCGGGTTTCTCCCGCGCACCCTTCGAGACCAAAAGGGATATCCATGGCTTCGGCAGAGAACACAACGAGAACGTGGACGCGCTGCTTCCACACGGCACCGGCCGATGCCGTGCGACTACTGTGTTTCCCGCACGCCGGCGGCTCCGCCTCCTCCTACTTTCCCCTCTCCAAGCAGCTGGCGCCGGAGGTCGAGGTCCATGCCGTGCAGTACCCCGGCCGCCAGGACCGCCGGAACGAGGCGTGCGTGGACGACATCTCGGAACTCGCTGAGCGGATCTGCGAGGCCGTCTCCCTCTCCCCCGAAAAGCCGACGGCGTTCCTGGGGCACAGCATGGGAGCGATCCTGGCCTACGAGGTGGCACGCCGGCTTCAGCGACGAGGCGAAGGCGTGCCGGTCCACCTCTTCGTCTCCGGGAGGAGAGCACCCTCGCGTCCGCGGCGTGAGGAGATCCACCGGCGCGGCGACACCGGCCTCATCACCGAGATCCGCCGACTGGGCGGTACCGACCAGAGGTTCCTCGACGATGACGAGCTGCGCGCGATCATCCTCCCGATGCTCCGTGCGGACTACACCGCCATCGAGACCTACACCTGGGACCCGGCCCCGATGTTGGAGTGCCCCCTGACCGCGCTGGTGGGCGACGCCGATCCGAGCACCACCGTCGAGGAGGCCTCGGCGTGGCGGGAACAGACCGTGTCCGGCTTCGACATCCGTGTCTTCCCCGGCGGGCACTTCTTCCTCGACGCGAACCGGTCCGAGGTTGCGGCGACCATCACTTCGGCGCTCAGCCACACCGTAAGCGCCTCGTCCCAAGGGAGAAACCGATGAGATACGAACTTCTCGGATCTTTGAGACTGAACGATGACGGCGCTCTCTCCGTCCTCGACTCACGCAAGGTCGAAACGCTCCTCGCCGCCCTGCTCATCCGCTCCGACCAGGTGGTCACCTCCGAACAGCTCATCACCGAACTGTGGGGGAACCGCCTCCCGAACCGGGCGACGGCCGGCCTGCACGTGTACGTCTCCCAACTCCGCAAGTCCCTGAGGAGTCCGGAGCGACCGGACTCACCGGTGGTGACCCGTTCCCCGGGGTACCTCCTGCGGCTCGGCGGTGACGAGACCGACGTCGACGTCTTCAACGAGCTGACCGCCCGGGGCCGCGCACACGTCGGCGCGGAACTCCACGAAAAGGCGCTGGAGGCGTTCGAGCGGGCGTTGGCGCTCTGGCGCGGCCCCGCACTCTCCGAGTTCGGGAACGGACCGATCATCGACGGATTCGTGGCTCAGATCACGGAGGCGCGGCTGGAGTGCTCGGAAGAGCTCATCGCCACGTACCTCAGGCTGGGAAGGCACAGGGAGGTCGTGGGACGGCTCTTCGCCCTCATCTCCGAGCACCCGCTGCGCGAGACGTTCCACCGCCAGCTCATGTTGGCGCTCTACCGCTCCGAACGCCAGGCCGAAGCACTGCACGTCTACCACATGGCTCGCAAGAGACTCCACGACGAGATGGGCCTGGAGCCGGGACAGGCTCTCCAGGACCTCCAGCACGCCATCCTCACCGCCGACACCGAAGGCGTCGAGCGGTACGGGGCGGAAACGGAACACTGGGCCATCGCCTGACCCCGCCCGGGTCTTCGTATCGCCCACTGGACACCCTCGGATCGGCGTGCCCTCAGGCCATGTGGCCTGAGGGCACGCCGGTCCCCGGCTGCCGGGGTTCAGAGCCCGTCACCGAACTCGTCGTCGATGAGGGCGAACAGCTCGTCAGGGTTGGAGGCGTCCACCCCGCCACCCGTCTCGTCACGTCCCCGGTCACAGATCCGCAGGAGGGTACGCAAACGGGCGGTCACACCGTCGCGGTCGAGGTCGGCGGACGAGGCGTTCTCCAAGGCGGACTGAAGCCGATCCAGCTGTGTCGGCAGCGTGTCCGACCGTTCGGTGCCGGGAACCACCAACCCCTTGAGATGGCGGGCGAGGGCACGCGGCGTCGGGTG
This sequence comes from Nocardiopsis synnemataformans, assembly GCF_965343085.1. NCBI lineage: Bacteria > Bacillati > Actinomycetota > Actinomycetes > Streptosporangiales > Nocardiopsidaceae > Nocardiopsis > Nocardiopsis synnemataformans. The sequence goes on from NZ_CBDRFA010000081.1 coordinate 28,381, forward strand.
GTCGAAGATCACGGGGGCGGGAAGACGGGTCCCCGTCGCGGAGGAGAGACGGTTGCGCAGTTCCAGCGCCATGACCGAATCGAGGCCGACCTCCATGAGGGCCCGCCCCTCCTCCACGGCGTCAGCGGAGGCGTGGCCGAGAACGGCGGCGGCATGGGTGCGGACCAGGTCTCCGAGGAGGCGATCGCGCTCACCCTCACCAGCGGCGGCGAGACGCTCGCGTAGGAGGGCGGCGTCCGATTCGGGCTCGGCCGAAGCGCGGTCGTGCATGGGCACCCCGGGGATGCGTTCGAGCAGTTTGCCTCGCCGGACGGCGGTGAAGGCCGGGTAGAACCTCTCCCAGTCGATGTCGGCGATCACCGCGACCGGTTCACCGCTTCTCAGCGCCTGCTGCAACGCCTGTGTCGCCAGTGGCGGCGCCATACGCGCCATCCCGTGGCCGCGTGAGCCGTCGCCGATCGCCGCCTCGGCCATCCCCCCTTCGTCCCACGCGCCCCAGGGAATGGACGTCGCCGGCAACCCTCGGGACCGGCGGTTCCGGGCGAGTGCGTCGAGGTAGGCGTTCCCCGGAGCGTAGTTCCCCTGCCCGGGCGCGCCGAGCAGATGGGCGATCGAGGAGCACAGGACGAACGCGGACAGGCCCATGCCCCGGGTGAGCTCGTCCAGGTTGCGGGCACCGGCCGCTTTCACGGCGAGGGCCCGCTCCATCTGGTCGGCGCCGAGCGTCTCCAGGGGGCCGTCGTCGAGCACGGCCGCGGCGTGGACGACCGCCGTGAGCGGGCGGCCCGGGGGAACCGCCGCGATGACCTCCTCCAGGGCCTCGCGGTCCGTGACATCGCAGGCGGAGACGGTCACGTCGGCCCCCAGCTCCAGGAGTTCCTCGCGCAGCGCGGTCGCCCCGGGAGCCTCGGGCCCCCTGCGGCCGACGAGCAACAGGTGCGGTGCGCCGTTACGGGCGAGCCACCGCGCGATGTGCCCGGCGACGGCTCCGGTGCCACCGGTGATCAGGACGGTGCCCTCGCGGATCCATTCCGGCGGGGCACCGTCCGACGGGAGGGGGCGGCGCCGAAGGCGTCGGGTGAGGACCCCGGGCCCGCGCAGGGCGAGCTGGTCCTCGCCGTGTCCGTCGGCCAGGGCCGTACGCAGCAGGGATGCCGTGTGCTGATCGGGCCCGTCCTCGGGCAGGTCGACGAGGCCTCCCCAGCGGTGCGGGTACTCCTGGGCGGCGACCCGGCCGAACCCCCAGACGAGCGCCTGGGAGGGGTGGGGCACCGTGTCCCCGGCCCCCGTGGAGACCGCCCCCTGGGTCACGCTCCACATCGGGGCGTCGGCTCCGGAGTCCTCCAGCGCCAGTAGGAGCGCATGGGTGAGGGCGAGACCGGTGGGGACGTGCGGGTGCCCCGGCAGCGGGGACTCGTCCATGGGCAGGAAGGACAGGACACCGGTGATCGGACGGCCTGAGCCGGACGCCCCGGCTCCGGCGTCGTCGATCATGCGGCGCAGATGACCGCGGTCGGCATCGGCCGCTAACGTGAGCGGAACGACCTCCGCCCCGCCGGAACGGAGCGCGTCGAGGTAAGCGGGGATCCCCTCGTCGTTCTCCGGCGGAAGCACCACCAGCCACCTTCCCGGGGGCGAAGCGGCGGGCAGGGTGGAGAGCGGTTCCCAGACATCGGCGTAATGCCAGTCCTGGACGGTGGACCGCTCCCGCTGGCGCTGCCGCCACGCCGACAGAACGGGCAGGACGGTGTCCAGCGAGGACTGGACCTCCCCGTTGACCCCCAACTCCGCGGCCAGCGCCTTAGCGTCCCGCCCCTCGACCGCCTCCCAGAACACGGCGTCGCCGGAGGACGTCACCGGAACGTCCGCACCGGACCCCGGAGACTCCTCCGCGACGTCGACCCAGTAGGGCTGGTGCTGGAAGGCGTAGGTGGGCAGGTCCACTCTGCGAGGCGAGAGCCCGCCGAACACGTTCTCCCAGTCCAGGCCGAGGCCGCCGGTGTGGGCGGCGGCCAGCGCGGCGGCCAGGGTGACGGCCTCCGAGCGGTCGCGCCGCTGGGCGGAGACCATCACGAAGGCCCCGCCGTCGTGAATGGGATACGCCTCCTGTTCCTGCTCCTGGTGGTTGAGGACGGAGTCGACGTGATGGAGGAGCGCGCTGTCGGGGCCGACCTCGACGAAGGCACCCGCCCCGCGCTCCCGCAGATCGCGGACCCCCTCGGCGAACCGCACGGTGCCGCGGATGTGCCGCGCCCAGTACCCGGGATCGGACAGCTCCCCAATCTCGGCGATACGACCGGTGAGGTTGGAGACGACCGGGACCGAGGGCTCGGCGTAGCCCAGCCCAGAAATCTCCTCGGCGAACTCCTTCAGGACCGCGTCCATGTGGTGGGAGTGGAACGCGTGACTGACCGTCAACCGCCGCGTCCTGCACCCAGACCCCGACAACTCCGCGACCACCCGCTCAACGGCCTCGACATCCCCTGAGACCACCACCGCATCCGGAGCATTGACCGCCGCCACACCCACAACACCGGCCACTCCCAGAGCGTCAATGACCTCGGTGACGCGCTCCTCGGTCGTGCCGACGGCCGCCATCGCACCACCGCGCCGCGCGGACGACATCAACCGCGCACGCGCCGCCACCAGGAACGCCGCGTCCTCCAACGACAGCACCCCGGCCACATGAGCCGCGGTGACCTCCCCGATCGAATGCCCGATCAGATAGTCCGGCGCGATCCCCAGATGAGTCAGGAGGCGGTACAGGGCCGTCTCGAACGCGAACAACGCGGGCTGCGTGTAGAGCGTGTCATCCAACAGACCCGCCAGCTCACCCCCCTCAGGAGCGAACATCACCTCACGCAACGGAGCCCGAAGACCCACCCCCTGCCCGACCAGACACGCGTCCAACCGCCCGCACACCTCGTCCAGAGCCTTAGCGAAAACCGGATAGGCGGCATACAACTCACGCCCCATCCCGGCACGCTGGGCACCCTGACCGGTGAACACGAACACCGTCCCGCCCGGCGCCCCCGCGACACCCTGGACCAGACTCGCGTCCGCACGCCCCCGCACCAGCGCGTCCAGACCAGCCAGCAGCTCCTCCCGCGTGGCTCCAGTCACCACCGCCCGATGGGCATGATGCGCACGCGTGGTCGCCAAAGAGAAACCCACGTCCACCGGGTTCAGATCCGGATCGGCGCGCACGTGCTCGGCCAACCGACCCGCCTGCGCACGCACAGCCTCGCCCGAACGCCCCGACACCACCCACGGAATCACCCCGGGCCGTGCATCGATCCCCTCCGTGTCGGCCGGACGCACGGCATGGTCTTCCCTGTCGACAACCAGACGACCGGGGTGAACGTCGCCACCAGCCGGTGCCTGTTCGAGGATGACGTGCGCGTTGGTACCGCTGACTCCGAAGGAGGACACCCCCGCCCGACGGGGACGGCCGTTGTCGGGCCACTCCACCGCCTCGGTCAACAAGGACACCGCACCCGACTCCCAGTCCACCTCGGGAGTGGGCTCGTCCACGTGCAACGTCCTGGGCAGCACCCCGTGCCGCATCGCCTGGACCATCTTGATCACACCGCCCACACCCGCGGCGCTCTGGGTGTGACCGATGTTGGACTTCAACGACCCCAACCACAACGGCCGGTCCTCCGGGCGCCCCTGCCCGTAGGTGGCCAGCAGTGCCTGCGCCTCGATCGGGTCGCCCAGACTCGTCCCGGTCCCGTGCGCCTCCACCGCGTCGACGTCCCCGGGAGCCAGACCAGCATTCGCCAGAGCCGCCCGGATCACCCTCTGCTGGGACGGACCGTTCGGGGCGGACAGACCGTTGCTCGCACCGTCCTGGTTCACCGCCGAGCCCCGGACCAAAGCCAACACCTCGTGGCCGTTGCGCTCAGCGTCCGACAGACGCTCGACCAGGATGAGCGCCGCTCCTTCACCCCATCCGGTGCCGTCTGCACCGGCGGCGAACGACTTGCAACGGCCGTCACCCGCCATACCCCCCTGCCGGGTGAACTCGGTGAAGGCCACCGGAGTCGCCATGATGGTGGCGCCACCGACGAGGGCCATGGTGCAGTCGCCGTTGCGCAGGGCGTGTCCCGCGAGGTGCAGGGCGACGAGCGAGGAGGAACAGGCGGTGTCCACCGTGACCGCGGGTCCCTCGAACCCCAGCGTGTAGGAGATACGGCCCGATGCCACGCTGGTGCTGGTCCCCGTCAGGAGGTGAACGTCGCCGTCCTCAGCGCGGAGGCCAGCCGACAGGGGAAAGTACTTCTGGTCGGTCACGCCCGTGAAGACGCCGACCCTTTCACCCGCCAGGGCGTTCGGGTCGATACCGGCGTGCTCGAAGGACTCCCACGCCGTTTCCAGCAGGAGGCGCTGCTGGGGGTCCATGCTGTAGGCCTCACGAGGACTGATTCCGAAGAAACCCGCGTCGAACTGGCGAGCGTCGTAGACGAACCCCCCTTCGCAGGCGCGTGACTTCCCGGCGGTCGTGGCCTCGGGGTCGTAGAGGTTGTCCAGGTCCCAGCCCCGGTCCGCGGGGAATGCCGCGATCGCGTCCCGGCCCTCGGCGACCAGCTTCCACAGCCCCTCCGGAGAGGTCACCCCTCCCGGGTAGCGGCACGCCATACCGACGATCGCCAGCGGCTCGGACATGGCCGTCTCCAGACCGCGGAGGCGCTCGCGGGTCTGGTGCAGATCAGCGGCCACCCGTTTGAGGTAACTGCGAAGCTTTTCCTCGTTCGCCATCGTCAATCCTCTGATTCTCAGGTCGGCCTAGAGTTCTTCGTCAATGAAGCTGAACATCTCTTCGTCTGTGGCGGAATCGATTCTTTCGACGACGGACACGGAGGCCGTCTCGCCGCCTTCTCCGGGTCCGTCCAGGGAGGAGATGATTCCCTGCAAAAGCGTCATCGCCTCACCGCGCTCATCGATTGTCAGGGAGGTCTCCCGAACCGCTCCGTGCATTTTCCGCAGCGCCTTGAGGAGCTCCTCCTTCCCGTTCCTCGGCGAGGGGGCGAGCTGCTGGCCGAGGTGCTGGGCGAGCTCGGTCGGAGTGGGGTGGTCGAACACGACCGTCGCGGTGAGACGCAACCCGGACGCGTTCCTGAGACGGTTGCGGAGCTCGACCGCGGCGAGCGAGTCGAAACCCACCTGCTGGAAAGGTCGGTCCGGTGCGATCTCGCGGGGGGACCCGTGCCCGAGCACGACAGCGGCGTGGGAGCGCACGAGTTCGACCAGTGCGCGCTGCCGCTCGTCTTCGGACAGACCGAGCAGACGCTGGATGAGGGCGTGCTCCTCGGGCCTTTCCTCATCCGGACCCGGCTTGTCCTCCCGCGCGTCAGGGAGATCACGCAGAAGCGGGCTCGGGCGTCTCACCGTGAAAGTCGCGGTGAAACGCTCCCAGTCGATGTCCGCGATACCGAGGAACGCCCTATCCTCACCGACCGCTCCGGCAAGGCCCGCCAGAGCGGATTCAGGAGACATCGTCACCAGACCCTGACGGCCCAGAATCGCTTCGGCGGCGTCGTCGATCATGCCGCCCTCTCCCCAGGAGCCCCAGGCGATGGAGGTGGCCGGTATCCCGCGGTCGCGGCAGTGGTGGGCCAGCGCGTCGAGGTAGGCGTTGGCCGCCGCGTAGGCGGCATGCTCTCCCACACCCCAGACGCCCGACATAGACGAGTAGAGGAGGACGGTGTCAACCGTGTCGGCGTTGACCAGGTCGACGAGATTGTCCGCCCCCGCTGTCTTGCCGGAGAAGATGTCCGCGATCTCTTCGAGGCTCGTCCGTGCGAGGGTCTCCGTACGCACCACGCCCGCGGTGTGGGCGACGGTGCGCAGCGGCGACTCCGGGGTGTCGACGCGTTCCATCAGCCCGGCCAACGCCTCCCGATCGGCCGCGTCGCACGCCGCGATCGTCACCCGGGCCCCGAGGGCTTCGAGTTCGGCTCGCAACTCCTCGGCCCCGGGAGCCTCCGGTCCCCGACGGCTGGTCAGCACGACGTGACCGGTCCCGTTGCCCACCAGCCACCGCGCCAGACGCGCACCCAGACCACCGGTACCCCCAGTGATCAACGCGGTATCACGCGAACGCCACACCGCACCGGGCGCGGGACGAGAAGCCCGCACCAGACGACGCACGTGCACACCCGAAGCCCGCACCGCCACCTGATCCTCACCATCAAGACCAGACACAACCGCGCACAGCCGGTCCAGCGCCCGCCCATCCGGCCGCGCGGGAAGATCCACCAGACCACCCCACCGCTCCGGATACTCCAACGCCGCGACACGGCCCAGACCCCACACCAGAGCCTGAACCGGACTGTCCAACACATCAACGGAACCCGTCGACACCGCCCCCCGCGTCACCACCCACACCGGGGCGTCCACACCTGCCTCCGGCAGAGCCCTGAGCAGGTTCACCGTCGCGGCCAACCCCACCCGCACCACCGGATGATCAGGATGCGACCCCTCGTCCATTCCCAGAAGCGACACGACCCCACTGATGGAAGGGAGTTCCTCATGGGCATCGGACAGCTCGGTGAATACGGCACGAAGACGTTCGGCCAGTGCGGAGGGATCCGCACTCTGTTTGGAGTCCGGTGTGACGGACAGCGTGCGAACGCCGTTCCGTGCCAGGGCATCGGTGACACCGCGGGCGATGTCACCGGCTGCCTCCGTGGAGAGGACGAGCCAGGTCCCGTCCAGGTGTACCGGTCCCGGGTCAGGACAGCGTTTCCACGTGATGTCGTAGCGCCAGCCCTGAACCGTGGATTGCTCCCGCTGACGCTGGCGCCACTCCGACAGGGCGGGCAGAACGGTGTCCAGCGAGGACTGGACCTCACCGTTGACCCCCAACTCCGCGGCCAGGGCCTTCGCGTCCCGCCCCTCGACCGCCTCCCAGAACACGGAGTCACCGGGAGGCACCGCCGCGATGCCCGCACCGGCCCTCTCGTCTTCGATCCAGTAGTGCTGGTGTTGGAAGGCATAGGTGGGCAGGTCCACCCGGCGGGGAGCACGACCGCTCCCGGCCAGACCGGTGAAGACCGCGTCCCAATCCACGGCCGCGCCGCCCACGTGGGCCGCACCCAACGAGGACAGGAAACGACCGGCCCCGCCCTCATCACGGCGCAAGGACGGCACCACCACAGCCGAAGCGGCCTCCGCCTCGTCAACGGTCTCCTGCACACCGATGGTCAACACCGGATGAGCGCTGACCTCTACGAACAGGGAGTGGCCCGACTCCAGGAGGGTTCGGATCCCGGAATGGAAGCCAACCGGGTGGCGCAGGTTCTCGAACCAGTACTGAGCGTCCAGACCGGCGGTGTCGATCACCTCGTCGCGCAGCGTGGAGAAGAACGGCACCTGCGAAGAACGCGGAACGATCGGAGCCAGGTCCTCCAGGAGACGTTCCCGGATCGCCTCCACCGCCGCACTGTGCGAGGCGTAGTCCACCGGCACCCGCCGCGCCCGCACCCCCCGCCCCTCACACACAGCGAGGAACTCCTCCACCGCCCCGGCCTCACCCGAGACCACCGTGGCAGAAGGGCCGTTGACCGCGGCGACACCGAGCCGACCGGACCAGGGTCCGATCAGCCCTTCGGCCTCTTCCACGGCCAACGGAACCGAGACCATACCGCCGTGCCCAGCAAGGTCCTCGCCAATGATCCGGCTGCGCAGCGCCACCACCCGCGCGGCGTCCTCCAACGACAACGCCCCACACACGAACGCGGCCGCGATCTCCCCCTGCGAATGCCCGATCACAGCGTCCGGGACAACGCCCTGGGCCTCCCACAGCCGCGCCAGGGACACCATCACCGCGAACAGAGCGGGCTGCACCACATCCACCCGCTCCAACGACAGAGCACCAGAACCACCACGCAACACGTCCAACAGGTCCCAACCCGTGAACGGCTTCAACGCAGCGGCGCACGCGTCCATCCGCTCCCGGAACACCACAGAGGACTCATACAGGTCCACTCCCATCCCGACCCACTGCGACCCCTGACCCGGAAACACCAACACCGTGCCACCAGAACCGCCATGACCGGTGGCGATGCCCTGAACCAGGTCACCAGCGGCCCGACTCTGCGTCAGAGCGTCCAGTCCGGCCAACAGTTCCTCGCGCGTGGCACCGGTCACCACCGCCCGGTGGGCGTGGTGCGCACGCGTGGTCGCCAGGGAGTACCCCACGTCCACCGGGTCCAGGTCCGGGTTCGCGCGCACGTGCTCGGCCAGACGCCCGGCCTGAGCCCGCAACGCCTCATCCGAACGACCCGACACCACCCACAGGCCCAGAGGTGCACCGGTGTCCTCCCCGGAAGCAGAGCTCACCGCGCTTCGCGGCCCACCTGGCCCGGAAGCGTCCTCGGACGCCTGCTCAAGGATGAGATGGGCGTTGGTTCCACTGACTCCGAAGGAGGACACCCCCGCTCGCCGAGGACGGCCGTTGTCGGGCCACTCCACCGCTTCGGTCAGCAGGGACACCGCACCCGACTCCCAGTCCACCTCGGGAGTGGGCTCGTCTATGTGGAGCGTCCTGGGCAGCACCCCGTGGCGCATCGCCTGGACCATCTTGATCACACCGGCGACACCAGCCGCGGCCTGGGTGTGACCGATGTTGGACTTGACCGACCCCAACCACAACGGACGTCCCTCCGGACGTTCCTGCCCGTAGGTGGCCAACAGAGCCTGCGCCTCGATCGGGTCGCCCAGACTCGTTCCGGTCCCGTGCGCCTCCACCGCGTCCACGTCCCCGGGAACCAGGCCCGCGTTCGCCAACGCCGCACGGATCACCCTCTGCTGGGACGGACCGTTCGGAGCCGTCAACCCGTTGCTCGCCCCGTCCTGGTTCACCGCCGAACCCCGAACCACCGCCAACACCTCATGGCCGTTGCGCCGGGCGTCGGACAGACGCTCCAACACGACCATGCCCACGCCCTCGGCGAGCCCCATGCCGTCGGCCGCCGCCGCGAACGCCTTGCACCGACCGTCCGGGGCCACTCCGCGTTGGCGGCTGAACTCGGTGAACACTCTCGGAGCGGTCATGACCGACGTGCCGCCGGTCAGTACCGTTTCGCACTCGCCGTTGCGCAGGGCCTGGACCGCCAGGTGCATCGCCACCAGCGACGACGAGCAGGCGGTGTCCACCGTGATCGCGGGCCCCTCGAACCCGAACGTGTAGGAGATACGGCCCGAGGCCACACTCGCAGCGGAACCGGTCCCGAGGTATCCCTCCAGGTTCTCCGTGGTCTCTTCGACGGACAGGCCGTATTGCGGAGGATTGATTCCGACGAAGACTCCGACGGGTGCGCCCGCGAGG
>NZ_CBDRFA010000082.1:0-37694 GCF_965343085.1 Nocardiopsis synnemataformans
GGCCGGAAACCCGACGGTCACCACCAGTCCCCCTTCCGGGCGTGCGCGGGCCGTGGCCCGCGCGCCGTGGGCGGAGGCGATCGAGCGGACGATGGCCAGGCCCAGGCCGCTGCCGGGCCGCTCGGTGCGCACCCGGGCGGCGTCACCCCGGTGGAAGGGTTCGAACAGGCTCTCGGGGTCGGTGACCCGTCCGCCGGTGTTGGACACCCTCAGCACGGTGCGTCCGGCCGCCGTGCGCACCCGCGCCTCGACCCACCCGCCGGGGACGTTGTAGTGGACGGCGTTGTCCACCAGGTTGCGCACGAGGTGCTCCAGGAGAACCGGGTCCCCGTCCACCTCCGCGGCCGCGAGGTCGGTCCGCAGGTCGACTCCGGTCTCCTGCGCGTCCTGTGCGAGCAGCGCCGACGCGCCCTCCGCCACCCCGGCCAGGTCCACGGGTTCGGTGCGGGCGAGGCCGCGGTCGGAGCGGGCGAGCAGGAGCAGGCCCGCGAGGAGGCGTTCGCTCCGGTCCACCGAGTCCAGCACGCGGGTGAACGCGGGCTTCAGGTCCTCGGGGACCCGCCCCTGCGACAGCGGTACCTCCACGGCGGCCTTCTGGACCGCCAACGGGGTGCGCAGCTCGTGCGAGGCGTTGGCGACGAACCGCCGCTGCGCCTCGAAGGCCCGTTCCAGGCGGGAGAGCATGTCGTCGAAGGTGTCGCCGAGCTCCCGGAACTCGTCGTCGGGCCCGGTCAGCGCCAGCCTGCTGTGCAGGTCGCGCTCGGACAGGCGGCGGGCCGTCTCGGTGACCGTGTGCAGCCTGCGCATCGGCCTGCCCGCGATCAGCCATCCGGCCAGGGCCGCCAGGGCGACGACGGCCACCAGCACGGCGGCCGACGTGGTCAGCAGGTCGGAGAGCACGCCCTCCTGGTAGTCGCCCAACGGGGTCGTCGGCCCGGCCGCCCCCTCCACACTCTCGAACGGCTCCGTCGGCCCCGCGGACTCCGCGGGCGTGGCGGGCTCGAAGGCGACGGCGGGCCCCCCGCCGTCCCCCGAGGCGACGATGGTCGCGGCCAGGTCGACGCCCCGGTCGGCCAGGCTGGCGGAGACCATCGCGTAGTTGGCCCCGAGCAGCACCGCCCCGCCCGCCGCGAAGACCGCGGTGTAGACCAGGGTCAGCCTGGTGCGCAGGGTGAGCCCGGTCCTGGCCTCCTTCCCGCTCCTCCTCACGAACCCCATGTCAGACCCGGTATCCGTGGCCGGGGACGGTCCTGATCACCGGTGGCTCCCCGAGTTTGCGGCGCAGTCCGTGCACCACCACCTTGAGCACGCCGCTGAACGGGTCCAGGTGGGCGTCCCACACCTTCTCGATGAGGTGGGTCGTGCTCACCGGGGCGCCGTCCGCGCGCAGCAGCTCCTCCAGCACGCCCAGCTCCTTGGGGGAGAGGGAGAGCCCGCGGCCCTCACGGAAGGCGGTGCGGCGGTTGGTGTCGACCACCAGCCCGGCCCGGGACAGCCGGGGGCGCGCGCCCGGGTGGACCGGGGCGTGTGGCTGAACCCGGCCACCACCGACCACCCGTCGGTGGTGCTGGGGCGGGACGCGGCCGCGAGGCTGGGCGTCACCCGGATCACCCCGGACACGCTCGTGCTCGTCGGGGACGAGTACTTCGCCGTCGTCGGCGTTCTGGACCGGGTGGAGCTGGCCCCCGAACTGGACAACGCGGTGCTGGTCGGCCAGGAGGTGGCCGAGGAGCTGCTCGACGCCCGGGGGGAGGCCTCCACGATCTACGTGCGCCTGGATCCCGACCGGGTCGCGGACGCGCGCTCGCTGGTCGGGCGCAACGCCAACCCGGAGAGCCCCAACGAGGTGAAGGTGTCACGCCCCTCGGACGCCCTGGAGGCGCAGCAGGCCGCCGACCAGACCCTCAACGGGCTGCTGCTGGGGTTGGGCGGGATATCCCTGCTGGTGGGCGGGGTAGGGGTGGCCAACACCATGGTCGTCTCCGTCCTGGAACGCCGCGGGGAGATCGGGTTGCGCCGCGCCCGACCGCGACAGGGGCGGGCCCGGCCATTGCGTTGGCGGTTGGGGCTCACCTGCGGGCAGGTTTCCGTGGGAACCCGAGGTGACGAAACCCGTTGTGTCACCGATCCCCGTTTCGTTGCGTTGTTTCGTCACCCGAAAACGCGTTCGGCCGCACCCCTCCGGGCGCTCTCCCGGGTGCCCCACGGGTCGACCGGAGCGGTGCCCGCCGGGGTGCCCCGCCCGGTGGCCGCGCTGGTCGCGCAGAGGGCCGTGATCCCACCGGGCGCACTCGGAAAGCACGAGCACACATGCGCGGCACGGCCGGTCCGGTCGTCCACGGAAACCGCGGCCACATGTGCGCGACACGATCGGCCCAGGCGCCTACGGAAAGCGCGACCACGCGTGCGCGCGCTGTTATGGGAACGCTCCCAAAAGGGGGATGGGCGTCCCCGGGAAAGTACGGAATACTGTCCTCCATGGCCGGTACGGTCCCGCTCCGACTGCCGCGCGCCACGGTGTTCGCCGCGGTGTGCACGGGCGTGTCCTCCACCGGGCACGTCCTGGCCTCCGGACACGCGGTGTCGCCGCTCGGCCTCGCGGCGGGGTTCGTCCTCGTCCTCGCCGTCGCCCACGGGCTCTTCCGCTCCGAACAGCGCCTCGGGCCCCTCGTCGCGACGACGCTGTGGGGACAGGCAGCCCTGCACCTGCTGTTCGCGGTCGCGTCGCCGGACGGCTCCGCGTCGCACGGCGCCGCCTCCCACGCGGCCGGGTCCGGGGCACTGGACGGGTCCGGGGTGGGGCCGGGCATGCTCCTCGCCCACACCGCCGCCGGGGTGGTGTGCGCGTGGTGGCTGCGCCAGGGAGAGCGGGCGGCCTTCGCCCTCGTCGACCTCGTGCGCTCCCTCTTCCACCGCCTGCTGACCCTCGTCTCGCCCCCCGCCGCTCCTGCGCGCCGCGGACCCGCACGGCTCCGCGGACGGACGCCGCTCCGGCACCGCGCCGCCCTCCTGCTCCTGCGGCACGTCCGCATTCTGCGCGGACCGCCCGCGGCCTTCCTGTTCTGAGCCACCCCGCCGGTGCCGCCAGCACCCGGCCCCCACCGACACGTCGGTGTCCCACGCGTGCCCGCCCCCCGGGCCGCCCCGAACCAGACCCAGGAAGGTCGCCCCCATGACGTCCCATGCCCCCGACCGGCTCGGCTCCCCCGAGACACCTCCCCCTCCGAACCGCCGCTCCCCCGTCTGGGCGGCTCTGCGCCAACTCCTCCTACGCCTGCACTTCTACGCCGGGATCCTCGTCGCGCCCTTCATCGCCGTGGCCGCACTCACCGGACTGCTGTACGCGTACGCGCCGCAGCTGGAGCAGGTGCTCTACGCCGACCAGCTCCGCGTCACCCCCGGCGACAGCGCGCTTCCCCTCCAGGAACAGGTGGACACCGCGGTCGCGGCCCATCCCGAGGGAACGCTGAGCGCCGTGCGCCCGGGCACGGACCCCGACGAGAGCACCCGCGTCCTCCTGGACGTGGAGGGCCTCCCCGAGAGCTACCGGCTCGCCGTCTTCGTCGATCCCTACAGCGGCGAACTCCTCGGCGACACGACCAGCTACGGCAGCAGCGGCGCGCTGCCCGTGCGGTCGTGGCTGTCCGAACTCCACCGCCACCTGCACCTGGGTGAGTTCGGCCGCTTCTACAGCGAACTCGCCGCGAGCTGGCTGTGGGCGGTCGCGCTGGGCGGGGTCGTGCTGTGGACCGCGCGCCGGCGCAAGGCCCGCCGCCTGCGCCGCACCCTGCTGCCCGAGCCCTCCGCGAAGGGACGGAACCGGACCATGTCCTGGCACGGGTCGGTCGGGATCTGGGCCGTGGTCGGTCTGCTGGTGCTGTCCGCCACCGGGCTGACCTGGTCCCGGTTCGCCGGGGCCAACGTGACCGACATGCGGGTGGCCCTCGGCTGGACCACTCCGGCGCTGTCGGCGCCCGCCCCGTCGGAGCACGAGGGCCACGGGGACCACAGCGAACACGGCGAACACGCGGACCACGGCTCGTCCGGGCAGGGCGTGGACCTGGACGCGGTCCTGGAGTCGGTGCACGCCGTGGGGATCGACGGCCCGATGGAGATCTCGGTGCCCGCGGAGGAGGGCGCGCCCTTCACCGTCCAGGGAACCGGGCGGACCTGGCCCGTGCACCAGGACGCGGCGGCGGTCGACGCGATGAGCGGCGAGGTGGTCGAGGAACTGCGGTTCGAGGACCATCCCTTCGTGGCCAAGATGGCCACGTGGGGGATCGCCTTCCACATGGGCCTGCTGTTCGGCCTGCCGAACCAGCTCCTGCTGACGGCGGTGGCCCTGTCCGCGCTCTTCCTCGTGTTCTGGGGCTACCGGATGTGGTGGCTGCGCCGCCCCATCCGGGACACCGCGTTCTCCGTGGGACGGCCGCTCGCCCCGCGCGGGACCTGGCGGGGACTGCCGTGGTGGTGCCTGGCCCTGGTCGCCGCGGCGGCGGTGGGCGTCGGCCTGTTCCTGCCGGTGTTCGGGGTCTCCCTGCTGGCCTTCCTCGTGGTGGACGCGGTCCTGGGCCTGCGGCGCGGACGCACGAGCCCGGAGGCCGCCCCGAACCCGTGACAGCGCCGTCGGGGCCGGGCGCTCGGGTCAGCGTCCGGCCCCGACGGGCGCGGATGAAGAATTCCTCATGTTCGTTTCATCTCGTATTCCCCCGCGCCAGGAATGCTCGGCGAGTATGAGATCACCACTGTTGTTGCTGTTAGCGGGCACCGTCGCGGCCTTCCTGGTCGCGGGGGCGGTCCTGGTGTGGGCGATGCCCGAGCGCACCCCGGACACCGCCGCCCCGGGTGAGGTGGTGGTCGGGGAGTCCCCCGGCGCCAGCCCCGCCCCTCCCTCCGACGAGGACGTCGTGGCTCCCCCGCCGCCGATCACCGACCACGACGGCGACGGGACCCCCGACGAGGAGGACCCCGACCACACCGAGGCATCGGCCGAACCCTCACCGACCCCCTCCGGAACACCGGGTCAGATCCCCGACCTCACCTGCGGTGACGGCGGCGATGATGATGATGATGATGACGACGACTGCGACGATGACAGCGACGACGAGGGCGGCGACGATGACGACTGAGGGTCGTTTCGACGGGGACGCCCCGACCGAGGACCTCAGCGGCGTGGTCGGCGGGGATGCCTGGGGCGCGTCCGCGCACACCGACGTGAACTCCACCATGGTCATGAGGGGACCCCAGCCGGAGGTGCCGCAGAAGCGGCGCATCCCCGCCAGACTCCTCATCATGGCCTGGGTCGTCCTGCTGATGGCCGCCGTCCTCGTCCTGGTCAACATCCTCACCTGGAGCGCGCTCACCGCGCGCAACGACGAGCGCGTCGACCGGGCGCTGTCCCAGGAGATCGGCGAGTTCCAGGAGTTCGCCGCCGTGGGCGTGGACCCCAACACGGGCGAGCCCTTCACCGACGTCTCCACCCTCATCCGGCTCCACCTGGCCCGCCAGTACCCCGACCGGGCCGAGATCCTGTTCGGCTGGGTGGAGGAGTCGGCCTCCGGCGGAGGCGCGGGCGGCGCCCCGGAGGCCACGGCCCAGCCCGGACGCATCCGCCAGGGCCAGGAGCCGCCCTTCGACGTCTCCGCGGACCCCGCGATGGTCGCGGAGGTCCTGGAGGCCTCCAGCGCCCGGGGGACCCTGGACACCCCCGCCGGTCCGATGCGGTGGGAGAAGATCCGCGCCCTGCCCCCGGACGGCCGCGGCGACGCCGCGGGCGCGGGGTGGTTCGTCATCGGCTACTTCACCGAGGCCGACGACGACACGGTCACCACCACCACGCAGACGATCGCGCTGGTCAGCCTGGCCGGGCTGATCGCCGCGAGCACCGCGGCCTGGTGGGTGGCGGGCCGCTTCCTCGCACCCGTGCGCCTGGTCCGGCAGACCGCCGCGCACATCACCGAGGAGGACCTGACCCGGCGCATCGACGTGTCCGGGCGGGACGACATCGCCGCGCTCGCCGAGCAGTTCAACAGCATGCTGGACCGGCTGGAGGGCGCCTTCACCGCCCAGCGGCAGTTCGTGGACGACGCCGGGCACGAGCTGCGCACGCCCATCACCATCGTGCGCGGCCACCTGGAGCTGATGGGCGACGACCCCGAGGAGCGGCGCGAGGTCCTGCGCCTGGTCACCGACGAGCTGGACCGGATGAGCCGGATCGTGGAGGACCTGCTGCTGCTCGCCAAGGCCCAGCAGCCCGACTTCCTCCGCGAGGAGGAGGTGTCCCTGGCCGAGCTGACCAGCGACATCGACGCCAAGGTACGCAGGCTCGGCGACCGCGACTGGCGCCTGGAGTCGCTGGCCGAGGGAGCCGCCCGGCTCGATCCGCAGCGCGTCACCCAGGCCGTGGTGCAGCTGGCCGCCAACGCGGTGCGACACACCTCGCCGGGGTCCACGCTGCGCGTGGGCTCGGGCTTCAGCGGCGACGACGTGCTGTTCTGGGTCGCCGACCAGGGGCCCGGCATCCCGGCCGAGGAGCACGGCCGGATCTTCGAGCGCTTCTCGCGGGGCAGCGGAGCGGCCAGGGGGGACCGGGGCGCCGGTCTGGGCCTGGCCATCGTCCGCGCCATCGCCGAGGCCCACCACGGACGGGTGGACCTGCGCTCCGCGCCGGGCGCCGGTTCGACGTTCACCCTCGTCATCCCCACCGGAAAGAGGTACGTGTGAGTCGCATCCTCATCGTCGAGGACGAGGAGCGGATCGCCTCGTTCGTCCGCAAGGGCCTGGACGCCAGCGGGTTCACCACCACCGTGGTGGGCACGGGGGCGGAGGCCGTGGACTACGCGGTGACCGGCGGCTTCGACCTGATGCTGCTGGACCTGGGCCTGCCGGACACCGACGGGTTCGACGTGCTGCGGCGCGTGCGCTCGCTGGGCGTGGACATCCCCGTGGTCATCCTGACCGCGCGCGACGGCGTGCGGGACACGGTGACCGGCCTGGAGATCGGGGCCGACGACTACGTCACCAAACCGTTCCGGTTCGAGGAGCTGCTGGCGCGGGTGCGGCTGCGGATGCGCAACGAGCGCCCCACCGAGCTGACGGTGCTGCGGGCGGGCGGCCTGGCCCTGGACCTGCGCACGCGGCGGGTGGCGGTGGAGGAGACGTCCGTGGACCTGACCGCGCGCGAGTTCTCCCTGCTGGAGCTGCTGATGCGGCACCCGGGCCAGGTGCTCACCCGGCAGCAGATGCTGTCGCACGTGTGGGGCTACGACTACGACCCCGGATCGAACGTGGTGGACGTGTTCGTGCGGGCGCTGCGCCGCAAGGTGGGCGCGGAGCGGATCGTGACCGTGCGCGGGATGGGGTACCGGTTGACCGGGTGAGACGGGTGGCCCGGGTGGCCTGCGTGATCTGGGCGGCCCGGTCGGCCCTGTGCCCTGAGTGATCTGCGTGATCCGGATGACCTGCGTGACCCTGGTGGCCCTGGTGGCCCTGGATGACCGGGGTGCCCCGGGACGGGAGGACTCCGGTGTGCGGCGGGCGACGTTCCGGTGACGAGGGGGCGGAGGTGTCGGTGACACCCCCGCCCCCTCGTCCGCGCCTCGGATGACCGGCGCGTGACGAACATGAGGGTTCCCTCATCCACTCCTCATGGGATCCTCACCGCCCGTCCAGAGGATGAACACATGTTCTGGTTCGCACTGGCGGTCAACACGACCGCGATCATCACCTTGTCGTACGCCATCTACTTCCGCCGCCACGGGCGGCGCGACCTGCTGCTGGCCTACGTGGCCCTCAACACCGGCATCTTCGCCGTGGTGTCCATGCTGACCAACCAGGAGGTCGGCCTGGCGGTCGGTTTCGGCCTGTTCGGCGTGCTGTCGATCCTGCGCCTGCGGTCGGACCTCATCAGCCAGGGCGAGATCGGCTACTACTTCACGGCGATCGCCCTGGGCCTGGTCAACGCGGTGGCCGCTCCGATGCCCTGGGTGATGCTGGGCCTCAACGCCCTGCTGCTCACCGGCCTGTACGCGGCCGACCACCCGCGCCTGCTCTCGCGGCACGAGCGCCGCATCCTGACCCTGGACGTGGTGCACGAGGACCCCGTGGCACTGCGCCAGGACCTGGAGGCGCGGCTGCGCGGCCGGGTCAAGAAGGTCGAGGTCACCGAGGTCGACTACGTGCGCGACCTGATGGTCGTGGACGTGCGGTTCCAGGCGCCCCGGATCGCGTCGGTTCCGGGCCCCGGCCGCGGGTTCGGGCAGGGCTTCGCCTCGGTGACGGGACGGACGGGACGACGATGAGCCCCGCCGTCCTCGCCCCTGTGGAAGCCCCCGTCCCCATGGAGACTCCCATGACCCTGGAAGCCCTCAGACCCGTGGAAACGCCTGCTCACGTGGACGTGCCCTCGCCGGTCCTGGCGGCGCTGCGCCCGATGTCGCTCGCCGAGATCAACGAGCGCGCCGCCCTGGTGACCCGGACCTGCCGCAAGTACCTGGTGCCCGCCGAGCTGCTGGAACAGCTGTTCGCGGGGGCCGGGGACCGGTTCGGGGTGCTGACCATCGACGGGCAGCGGGACTTCCGGTACTCGTCCACCTACCTGGACACTCCCGACCTGCGGACCTTCCACGACCACCGTCAGGGGCGGCGGGTGCGCTTCAAGGCCCGGACGCGCACGTACGTGGACACGGGGACGCGCATGTTCGAGGTCAAGCTCAAGGGCGCGCGCGGGATCACCGACAAGACGCGGATCGCCTACACGGGGCCGCCGGACCGGATGACCCCCGAGGCCCGGAGGTTCCTGGACGACACCCTGCGTTCGTACGGCATCGAGGCACCGGACGTGCTGGCGGCCAGCGCGGTGACCGACTACCGGCGCACGACGGTGGTGGCCTTCTCGGGCGAGGAGCGGGTGACGGTGGACACCGACCTGGTCGGCTACCGGGCGGGCTGGTCGGTGCGGATGCGCCCGGAGGCGGTGCTGTTGGAGATCAAGACGCGCGGCGGGCTCACCGCGACCGAGCGCAGGCTGCACGAGTACGGGGTCCGGGAGGCGCGGTTCACCAAGTACGGGGCGACGGTGGCCGCGCTGGAGCCCCGGCTGCGGGGTAACCGGTGGCATCGGGCGATGGGCGCGTGCCTGGACCACCCGGTGCCGTGCACCCTGGAGCGGGCGCGGGTGGGGACCGCGCTCGTTCCCTGACGGGACCGGTGACCGGGGCCCCGAAGTCCGCCCGCACGGGAAGCCGCGGGCCTCACGCCGATCTACCCCTGAGGCCGGGGGTACCCTGGCCGGTTCGGGCGGGGATCTCCGAACACCTCGTGCACGAATACTTTCAATTCCGGCATGAGGGATTTTCTGGATGGGGCTAGCAGTTAGTGCTGGCCCCTTTTTCATGCCTGCTGAGCTGGCATGACAGGAGATGAAAGAAGTTTTTTCGGCCGCTTCGCGGGAAACGTGCTACGCCCGAACAGGCGTGCCCTAATCTGGCTGCGACCACACAACTGAACCCACACGATGACCCCGCAACGGTTAATTTCCGTTCGGGGCCGTGGCCAGCAACTTCCATACCTTCAGACACAAGGACTTGCCAGCATGCGCCAGTTTAGCGCTGCCCTTCTCAGCCGTGCCCTCGGCCCGCTGATCGCCTTCCTCTCCTCCCCCTGCGGACGCCACTCCACGGTGGCCGGTCGCCGCCGCCGCTCCACCCGCGTCCGCCGCCACGTCCCCGCCCCTCCCCCGGCCCCGCTTCCGCCTCCCCGCCTGGCACCTCCGCGCGAGACCGTTCCGGCCGAGGGCATCGCCCTGGTCAGGCCCTACTTCGCCGCCCACGAGCGCTCGCGCGTCTCCGCGCCCCGCGCCTCCGTGCCGCGCATCCCCGCGCCCGGATCCCCGAACTCGCCTCCGAGACGGAGGAGGTCCGGCGCGCGTTCGCCCTCGCCCTCGAACGCGCCGCAGCCCTGCGCCAGCAGTGGCGGAACGATCCCGACGGCGACCTGCTCGGCGAACCCGCACCCCGCTTCGGGGTGGTCAGGGCCGCCAGGTCCCCCGTGCGGGGCGAGCTCTGCGGACTGACGCACACGTGGCTCGGCCAGCAGCGCCAGGCCACGCCCGCGTGAATTCTTCCTCCCGACAGCCCCGACAAGGAGACGTATGCCCAGCCGAGCCCACGAGATCCCACTGCGGATCATCCAGAACCAACCAGCCCTGGCCTCAGTACTACTCAAGGAGTCCTTGGGGTTCGACGTTCCCCACCACACCGAGGCACTGCCTACCACCTCAGTCCTCACCAACTGCGATCCGAAGGAGCTCAACAGCGACGGAGCCACACTGCTCCGCGACGGGACCCGCAACGTGCTGGCGGTCGTCGTGGAACGCCAGCACGACCGGGACAAGGAGAAGCGGGCGAGCTGGCCCGCCTACCTGGTCAACCTGCACGTCCGCCTGGAGTGCCCCGCCGTGCTCGTCGTCCTGTGCCCTGACGACGCGATGGCGCGCTGGTGCGCCAAGCCCATCAGCATCGGCCATCCCGACTTCGTGCTGAGGCCGTTGGTGATCGGTCCGGGCAACACTCCCGTCGTCACCGACGTGGAGCAGGCACGTGCGATGCCCGAACTGGCGGTGCTGTCGGCCTACGCCCACGGGGACACCGACCCGCGCACCCTGAAAACGGTGGTGGAGGCGCTTGACTCCACCGCTCCGAAGAACCGCACGTTTTACTATGACTACGTACTGGCCGGTCTTCAGGAGGCCGCCCGGAAGGAGTTGGAGGGCTTGATGGCCTTGGACACCTACAAGTGGCAGAGCGACTTCGCCCGCAAGTACGTCCGTATGGGCCGGGAAGAAGGCCGCGAAGAAGGCCGTGAGGAGGGCCGTGCGGCTGAGGCCGCGAACAGCGTCCTGCTCTTCCTCGACGCACGCGGTCTGACCGTCTCCGACGAGGTCCGCCAGCGCGTCAGTTCCTGCACCGACCTGGAGACCCTGCGAACGTGGGTCCTTCGGTCCACCAAGGTCGAACGCGCGGAGGACCTCTTCGGCTGACATGTCCGCGGCCAGCATGAAGGTTTCACGTGAAACCTCGCTGAGCTGCGAGAACGAGGCAGCCACCGTCCCGTATCCGATCGGGACGGTGGCCTGTCGCGACGTCCCTCCCGCTACCGAAGGGGCGTCACGATCCTCCCAGACGTTACCGGGTCCGGCTCCGCCATCGACGGTGCGGGCGCGTGCCCGGACCGCGCCCCTCAGGAGGAGGCGCTCAGGTCCACCCGGCGCAGGAGCTGGGCGTTGAGCGCCACGATGATCGTGGACAGGCTCATCAGCACCGCTCCCACGGCCGGGGCGAGCACGATCCCGACCGGCGCCAGCACCCCGGCGGCCAGCGGGACGGCGACGACGTTGTAACCGGCGGCCCACACGAGGTTCTGCACCATCTTGCGGTAACCGGCCCCCGACAGCTCGCGGACCGCCACCACGCCGCGCGGGTCGTCCGAGGCCAGCACGACCCCGGCGGACTCGATCGCCACGTCGGTGCCCGCTCCGATCGCGATGCCGACGTCCGCCCTGGCCAGGGCGGGCGCGTCGTTCACACCGTCGCCGACCATCGCCACCCGGTTCCCCCTCGACTGGAGATCGCGGACCACGGCGTCCTTCTGGTCGGGCAGAACCTGGGCGAAGACCTCGTCCAGGCCGAGCCGCTCGGCCACGGCGTCGGCCACGTTGCGGGCGTCGCCGGTCACCATCGCGACGCGCACGCCCCGTTCCTGGAGCTGCCGGACGGCCGCGGCCGACTCGGGGCGGACCTCGTCGGCCAGCGCCAGGGCACCGGCCACCTCACCGTCCACGACCACGTGCAGCACCGTCGCGCCGCGCTCGCGCCAGGGCCCGGTGCGTCCGGCCAGGTCGCCCGGCTCGGTGAGGCCGAGCGACTCCAGCAGGGACGGGCCGCCCACGTGCACGTCGGCGTCCGCGACCGAGGCACGGACACCGCGTCCGGTCAGCGACCGGAAACCGGTGGCGGCGGGCACCGCGTCCGCCTCCCTCGCCGCCCGGACGATCGCCCTCGCGAGCGGGTGCTCGGAGTCGGCCTCGACCGCACCGGCCAGGGCCAGCACCCGCTCGGACGTGTGCCCTGAGGCGGCGGCCGTGTCGGTGACGGCGGGGGCACCCCTGGTCAGGGTGCCGGTCTTGTCGAAGAGCACGGTGTCCACGAGGCGGGTGCGCTCCAGTGCCATGCGGTCCTTGACCAGGATGCCGTTGCGGGCGGAGACGGCCGTGGAGATCGCGATGACCAGCGGGATCGCCAGACCGAGGGCGTGCGGGCAGGCGATGACCAGAACGGTCACGGTGCGTTCGACGGCCTCGGTGGCCTCGCCGAGCAGGGTCCACACGGCGGCGGTGAGCACGGCGGCGACCAGGGCGAACCAGAACAGGAGGGCGGCGGCCCGGTCGGCGAGCGCCTGCGAGCGGGAGCGGGACTCCTGCGCCTCGCTGACGAGCCGCTGGATACCGGCCAGAGCGGTGTCCTCGCCGACTGCGTCGACGCGGACCCGGACGGCGGAGTCGGTGGCGACGGTCCCGGCGACGACGCGGTCGCCCTCCGAACGGGTGACCGTGCGGGACTCGCCGGTGATCATCGACTCGTCCATGGCGGCGCCGCCCTCGACGACGGTGCCGTCGGCGGGGACGCGCCCGCCGGAGCGGACCAGAACGGTGTCGCCGGTGCGCAGGTCGGCGACGGCCACCTCCTCGACCCCGCCGTCGGCGCCGATCCTCTCGGCGCGGTCGGGCAGGAGCGCGGCCAGGGCCTCCAGGGCGCCGGACGCCTGGCCGAGGGCGCGCATCTCCAGCCAGTGGCCGAGGAGCATGACCACGAGCAGCAGGACCAGCTCCCACCAGAAGTCGAGTTCCATGCCCACCGCACCGAACGTGGCGAGCGTGCTGGAGCCGAAGGCGACGGTGATCGCCATGGCGACCAGGGTCATCATGCCGGGCCTGCGCTCGCGGAGCTCGCCGACGACGCCGGAGAGGAAGGGCCAGCCGCCGTAGAGGTAGACGACGGTGCCGAGGACCGGCGGCACCCAGGTCAGCGCGGAGGGGACCTGGTAGCCGAGCCAGCCGGAGACCATGTGGCTGGTGAGGACCACGGGGACGCTGAGCAGCAGGCTCCACCAGAAGCGGGTCCGGAACATCGCGGCGTGGTCCCCGTGGCCACCATGACCCCCGTGACCGGCGTGCTCACCGTGGCCGGGGGCGTCCCCGTCACCGGCGTGCCCGTCGTGGCCGTGCGGTCCGTGTTCACCTGCGGTCATGTCGTTTTCCCCCTCACTCTCGCAACATACCCGCCAGGGGTATTCACAGGACAGAAGTTCGCCTCACCCGGCGTGTCATTGCAAGCAATATACCCCGTAGGGGTATCTCCGCAAGGGGTGACGGCTCCCTCCGCCGGGAGTCCGACACAGCGCCACCCCTCACGGCACCTCCGCGCGGATTCCCTCCAGGGGCGCCGGGGTAGGCCGACGCCGAGTGGACCTGGAGGGACCATGGCCGGACGCGAGATCGACGAACGCGGGCTCCTGAGCGGACCGAACACCACCGAACGCCCCCGTGCCACCAGCACGGCGGTCTACACGGCCTACTTCGACGCACCGCCCGACCGGGTGTTCGCGTTCTGCACGAGCCGGTCGGGACTGGAGGGCTCCATGCCCGGCGGGGTACGCGTCCTGCACTGGCCCGAGGCGGGCTTCGCCGAGGGCGAGACGATGGTGATGCGCTGGCGCCTGGCCGGGATCCTCCCCGTGCGCTGGGTCGGCGTCATCGACTCCTTCGAGGAGGGCGACCACTTCACCGACCTCCAGCTGCGCGGCATGTTCCGGTACTTCCGACACACGCACACGACGGCACGCGAGGGCGCCGGAACCGCCTACACCGACCGGGTGGAATTCGCCAGCCTCTTCGGTCCTATTGTGGACAGAACCGTACTAAGGTTTGTGATGGACCGGATGTTCCTACAACGTCTGGCCCGCATGCGGGAACTGGTGGAGACCGGGGCCTGACCGCGGGGAGCCCTCCCGGCTCCCCCACGTCGGTCCCACGGACCCGCCAGCGCCCCCACCAGCACGTACGCGGATGCGTCGACACGTCGGCGTACCCGGCCCCGTCCCGGACGGGCGTCGGGGCCGCGGACAGGCGCGGCGCCCGCCGGACCGGGTCCGACGGGCGCGGTGCCACGGGTGGGAGAGCGGCTCAGTCCCTCGCGGGAAGCGCGCCGTCCCTCTCGCCGTACCAGGGCCACCACTGGGTGGTGCGCCCGGACGGGATCATCCGGTCCAGCCGGATGGTCACCCTCAGCGCGAAACCGCCCGCGATCATCCCCGCCATCAGATCCGTGAACCAGTGGAAGTGCAGGTAGATCGAGACGATGGACTGGAGCAGGGCGATGGCGACGATGCAGTACGCCAGGCGCCGGATGATGTGCGGCCGGGCCGCCGCGAACCGGATGATCAGGAAGAGCACCAGGCCGTAGATGAGGATCGCGTTCGCCCCGTGCCCGGACGGGAAGGCCACGTTGCCCGGCCCCATGAAGAAGTCGGGGTCGAAGTCCTTGGCGTGCCCCCGGTTGATGGCCAGCTTCATCACCGACACCAGGGACATCATCCCCACGACGCCGACCGCGCCCAGCACGATCGGACGCCAGCTGCGATGCCAGTAGGCCAGTTGGAGCGCGGTGACGCCCAGGACCGGCAGCGCGACCGCACGGGAGGCGACGGTGTCCGGCCAGAGGATCATGGGTTCGCGGAGCGTGTCCCAGTAGGGCCGGGGCAGCTCGTTCAGGAAGTTGTCGACCGGGTGCAGCGGCCCCGCGGCCAGCATCGTCATGACGATCAGCGCCACGGCCAGCATGATGGCGATGCGGTCCGACGCGATTCCCCACGCGATCTCGCTCACACTGGGCCATCGGACCGGGCGCACGACGGGCCGCCCGGGGTCGTACACGGTGGTACGCACCATGGGAATCGGCCCGCTGTAGGGCCCCGGGAGCGGTGTCGTCCGCTCTTGCCTGTCGTGTGGCTCGGTCAACTGCCTCGCCCGTGGATGTCGTCGTGTCCTCGAAGAGTGCGTCATGTGCTCAGTGCTGTCTCACACGTCGTGGGCTTGCCTGTGGCACTTGTGAAGCGTGGGGGACGGGCTAGCCGTGGTTGCTGGAACTGATCTGACGTCCTCAGCGCCGACTCGGGGTGGACATGACGGAGAGTCCGAATACTTTCCGCCCACTCCGTTCGACGACCGTTCCTTCGGGCTGGTTCACTACGTCGTGATCGGCCTCTGAGCAGGATCGGCGTCCAAGGAATAAGGGGGTCGACAGTGGCGTCTACAGTGCGCCGGGCGCTCGGCCCGGTTCAGGTCGGCGCAGGTCAGGGCACCTCATCGAACTCCTCGTCGTTACGTGCGTCACGCTCCGTGCAGCTTTGTGTGAATATTGCCGACAGATGAGCCTACCCGGACAGTTCCCCCCGTCGGTGGTGTGGTGGCACACGTATGTCCGCCACCACCTCGGACTTTGCCCCACGCCCCGGCACTGGTCGACGACGGTTCACCGCCATGCGACCTGTTCGTGAGCCTTCTGTTAGCGGTTCGAGGCCTGCTGTCCGGTTGACCCGCGGGTGTGTGGCACTCTTCAAGAAGCTTGTACGACGCTGAGTGAGCCGGTCCGCGCACGGGCCGTGTGCTGGACGTGGAACGGAAGGGCCCTGGATGGTCGACCTGCCTCAGCTGCCGGATGATCCCTCGAAGCTGGCCCGCGAGCCGCTCAGGGAGCAGATCCGGCAGGTACTGGTCGAGGGCCTGTTGTCCGGTCGCTGGCAGCCCGGCGAGCGGATCGTGGAACGCCGCGTCGCCACGGAGCTGAGGGTGAGCCAGGCGCCGGTGCGCGAGGCGCTGCGCGAGCTGGAGACCCTGCGCCTGATCGAGACCGTGCCCAACAAGGGCGCCCGGGTGCGGGCCTTCGGGGTCCAGGACATGGCGGAGATCTACCCCGTGCGCGCCGGGCTGGAGCTGGTCGCGGCGCAGCTGGCCGCGCCCCGGCTGGCCGCCGACCCCTCCCCCCTGGAGCGGGAGGTGGAGGCGCTCCAACGGGCGACCGCACAGGGCGACGTGTCCGAGCAGATCCGGCACAGCGTGGAGTTCCACCGCGAGGTGGTGCGCGCCGCCGACAACAGCGTGCTGCTGCACACCTGGGAATCGCTGGGCGTGGAGGTGTGGACCGCGCTGTCGGTGCGCTGGCTGAACATGGAGCTGCACGCCAAGGCCGCCGACCACGCCCAGATCACGCGCGCCTTCATCGAGGGGGACCCCTCAGTGGGGCAGATGCTCAGCGACCACGTGCTCAACTACGTGGAGGCGGCGCTGAAGTCCCACGAGAGCGCCCGCTGACCCCTGGGCCCCGCCCCCGCCCCGCGACGGCCCGTCCGACCGTCCGGTCCGCACGTCAACCGCCCCGTCCCGGACCGCCCGGCCTCCGACAGCGGCCCCGCCGATTCCTCCCGGCCCGCGAGGACACGGTGACCTGCCCCGTCACTCCGAAACCGGACGTTCTGACATAGAGTTGTATTGATCGATCATCGATCAGACCGTAGAGTGTGCGCGACACACGTCACACACGAGCGGGCCCCTCCCGGGCAAGCGGAGTCGTTCATCCGGCCGGTGGACGAACCCGTGCGACCGACACCGCCGCGCCGGACCACGGACGCATATGCGGGTGCAGACCGGGAAGCAATGCGGCAGGGGTTCTGCGGACAACTGCACACGAGACCCCACCAGCGCTTCGTGTCCGGGGGAGGGCGAGCCACCCTCCCCCGGGACGCGCCCCGCAACAGCCACAGAGCGCCGCCACCGCATGAGCCGGGTGGCTGCGCACGCCACGGTCGCACCCGACAGCGCGGCCACGGCGGGCCTGGTACCCCGGTCCACAGACCCGGGGCCCCAGGCCTTCTCGTACGTAGAAAGGCACACCATGGCTGACACGGCCAAGCCGAAGGGCCGCACCGCCAGGTCCTCAGGGACCCGGCGGCGTACCACCCGCAAGGACACCTCCCCCGGCCTCGCCGACGAGAAGCCCGACACCCTTCTCGACTACTACCGCCAGATGCTGTTCGTCCGGCGGTTCGAGGAGCGCACGGCCCAGGCCTACACCCAGGCCAGGATCGGCGGCTACTGTCACCTCAACCTCGGCGAGGAGGCCACGGTCGTCGGCCTGATGACCGCCCTCCAGGAGCGCGACTACCTGTTCACGAACTACCGTGACCACGGGTACGCCATCGGCAAGGGCATGGACCCCAAGCGGGTCATGGCCGAGCTCTACGGGCGCGTCGACGGCGTGTCCAAGGGCTGGGGCGGCTCGATGCACATGTACGACACCGAGACCCGCATGCTCGGCGGCTACGGCATCGTCGGCGGGCAGCTGCCGCTGGCCGCCGGTGCCGCGCTGGCCGTCTCCTACCGGGGCGGCGACGAGGTCGTCATGTGCCAGATGGGCGACGGCACCACCAACATCGGCGCCTGGCACGAGACCCTCAACATCGCCAAGCTGTGGAACCTGCCGATCGTCTTCGTGGTGATCAACAACTTCACCGGCATGGGCACCACGGTCGACATGTCCTCCGCCGAGCCCGACCTGTACAAGCGCGGCGCCGCCTTCCGCATCGAGGGCGAGCGCGTGGACGGCCGCGACGTGCTCGCGGTCCGCGACACCGCGTCCAGGCTCATCGAGCGCGCCCGCGAGGAGCAGACCCCGTTCCTGCTGGAGGCGTGGAGCTACCGGATGAAGGGCCACTCCGTGGTCGACCCGGCCAAGTACCGCACCGACGAGCAGAAGGACGAGGCCCGGTCGGAGGAGAACGACCCGATCGCCCTGTTCGACGCCAGGCTCGCCGAGGAGGGCGTCCTCACCGACGAGCTGCGCGAGGAGATCACCGCCTCCGTCAAGGCCGAGGTCACCGAGGCCGCGGAGTTCGCCGAGAACAGCCCGCACCCGGAGGTCTCCACGCTCTTCGACTACACCTACGCCACCCCGGTGCCCAACGAGTCCACCCGCATGCCCGCCGACCCGGTGTTCGCGGAGTAGGGAAGGAACCCACATGTCTGTGATCACTTACCGCCAGGCTCTGCGGGACACCCTTCGCGCGGAGATGGTCCGCGACGAGAACGTCCTCGTCCTGGGCGAGGAGATCGGTGTCTTCGAGGGCTCCTACAAGATCACCGAGGGCCTGCTCAAGGAGTTCGGCCCCCGCAGGGTCAAGGACACCCCGATCGCCGAGGAGGGCTTCGTCGGCGCGGCCGTCGGCGCGGCCATGCTGGGCCTGCGCCCGGTCGTCGAGCTGATGACGATCAACTTCTCGCTGATCGCCATCGACCAGATCATCAACCACGCCGCCA
The DNA here is from genome assembly GCF_965343085.1 of Nocardiopsis synnemataformans. Lineage (NCBI taxonomy): Bacteria > Bacillati > Actinomycetota > Actinomycetes > Streptosporangiales > Nocardiopsidaceae > Nocardiopsis > Nocardiopsis synnemataformans. The sequence goes on from NZ_CBDRFA010000082.1 coordinate 18,428, forward strand.
AGATCTACGGCATGTTCGGCGGTCAGACGAGCGTGCCCATGGTCATCCGCACGCCCGGCGGCGGCGGCCAGCAGCTCGGTGCCACGCACTCGCAGAACATCGAGCTGTTCTACTCGTTCATCCCCGGCCTGAAGGTGCTCGCTCCCAGCACCCCGGCCGAGGCCTCGCAGATGCTGCGCGCGGCCATCCGCGACGACGACCCGGTCCTGTTCCTGGAGAACCTGGGCCTGTACAACTCCAAGGGCGAGGTCCCCGACGACTACGCCGAGCCGGAGAACGACAACGTCGCCACGATCGGCCGCGCCAAGGTCACCCGCGAGGGCAGCGACATCACCCTCATCGGCTACTCCCGGATGGCCATGGTCGCGACCCAGGTCGCCGAGAAGCTGGCCGAGGAGGACATCGACGTCGAGGTCGTCGACCTGCGCAGCCTGCGCCCGCTGGACCGCCAGACCTTCGTGGACTCGGTCAAGAAGACCGGCGCCGCGGTGATCTGCGAGGACGACTGGCTGACCTACGGGATCGGCGCGGAGATCGCCGCCTCGATCCAGGAGGGCGCCTTCGACTACCTCGACGCCCCGGTCCGCCGGGTGGCGATGGCCGAGGTGCCCATGCCCTACGCCAAGCCGCTGGAGACGGCGGCCCTGCCGTCGGTCGAGTCGATCAGCACCGCCATCAAGGAGACCCTGAGCGCCGTCGGCAAACGGGTCGGGTAGAGGGAGTTTCAAGCATGAGCGAGATCCAGATGCCGCGCCTCTCCGACACCATGGAGGAAGGCGTCATCAGCACGTGGGTCAAGAACGTGGGCGACAAGGTCGCCTCCGGTGACGTCCTGGTCGAGATCGAGACCGACAAGGCCGTCATGGAGTACGAGGCCTACGAGGACGGCTACCTGGTCAAGCAGTCCGTCTCCGAGGGCGAGACGGTGCCGATCGGCGCGGTCATCGGCGTGATCGGCGACTCCCCGGACGCGGTGCCCGAGGACTCCGGCGACGGCGGTTCGGAGCCCGAGGCCGAGCCCGAGCCCGCCAAGGAGGAGCAGAGCGAGAAGGCGGAGGAGATCCAGGAGGCCGCCGAGGGCACGGAGGAGGAGGCGGAGGAGTCCGAGGAATCCGCCCCGGCCTCCGGCGACGAGGCCGCGCGCCCGCGCACCTCCCCGCTGGCCCGGCGTCTGGCCAGGGAGTACGGCCTGGACATCAACAGGATCCAGGGGTCGGGCCCCAAGGGCCGGATCGTGCGCGCCGACATCGAGGCCGCCCGGGAAGGCGGTGCCGCCGAGCAGGCCGCACCCGCCGCGCAGGCCAAGAAGGAGGAGGCCAAGCCCTCCGCCGAGCGGGCCGCGTCCGCCCCGGCCTTCGACGACGGCCGCGCCTCCGAGGAGCTCAAGGTCAGCAACGTGCGCAAGGTGATCGCGCGCCGCCTGACCGAGAGCAAGCAGACGGTGCCGCACTTCTACCTGCGCCGCACGATCGACGCCGAGGCGCTCAAGGCCTTCCGCGCGCAGATCAACGAGCAGCTGTCCAGCACGGGCGTGAAGGTCAGCTTCAACGACCTGATCGTCAAGGCCAGCGCGACGGCGCTGAAGCTGCACCCGGCGGTGAACACCTCGTGGGTGGACGACAAGCTGCTCCAGCACCACCGGGTCAACGTGGGTGTGGCCGTGGCCGTGGACGCCGGACTCGTGGTGCCGGTGCTGCACGACACGGACAAGGCGACGCTGTCGGAGATCTCCACGCGCACGCGCGAGCTGGCGGGCAAGGCCCGTGACGGCAAGCTCAAGCCGCAGGAGATGAGCGGCGGCACGTTCAGCGTGTCCAACCTGGGCATGTTCGGCGTGGACAGCTTCTCCGCGGTGATCAACCCGCCGGAGGCGGCCATCCTCGCGGTCGGCGCGATGCGCCAGGAGCCGGTGGTCGTGGACGGCGAGGTCGTCGTGCGCAACCGGATCTCCCTGGAGCTGTCGGTGGACCACCGCGCGGTGGACGGTGCCGTGGGCGCCGCGTTCCTCAAGGACCTCGCGGAGATCCTCGAGGAGCCGATGCGGATCATCCTGTAGCGTCTGGCGCTCGGCACACGCGACGCCCCGGCCGGGAACGGCCGGGGCGTCCGTCGTTCCCGGACCCGCGCGTCCGGGCGGGCACGGCGGGTTCTGTCCACAGGCTGTGGACAAGTGGACGCGGAGACATGCCGACGAGTCGACACGGCGACGAATCGACAGGGTGACAGAGTGACAGGGCGGCGCCCGCACCGCTCCGACACCGGCGGCCCCTGCGTGGCGGCCACCGCCGTCCACAGGCTGTGGACAGCCGGACGGGCGAGCGAACGGACGAACGGGCAAGAGGACACGTCACCAGGGCGACGTGGCGAGGACCTGGCCGAGGAAGGTTCCGCCCGCGACGGCCGCGCCGTAGGACAGCACCCGCCAGCCGGACCACCGGGACCTCTCGCGCAGGGGCCTCCGGTGACGGCGGTGGCGTCCGCCCTCGGCGGGTTCGGTTCCCTCCTCCAGAACGCCTGGCCGGGACGAGACCCGGTTCCGCTGGACGCGGCGCTCCTCGGCCACCCTCATCCAGTGGGGCAGGACCCCGTGTTCGAGCCGGTAGGCGACCCGTGGACTGTCCCGCATCTGGTCGAGGAGCCGCTGCTCCCTGGTGAGCGGGGTGGGCTCGGAGGTGTGCGAGGGGCGGGAGAAGCGACGGCCCCGGGGTGCGCCGAGCACCTCCCGCATGCGCGGGTTCACGGTGACGGCGGTCATCGGAGAGCCCCGCTCGTGGTGGGGATGGGGAACTCGGCCCACACAGCCGTTCCCAGGTCGGCGCAGAAGGGGAAGGGGACGACCGGGTAGGTGCCCCAGGCCTGCGCGAGGTTGTCGACGATGAGGAGTCCGCGCCCGCGTTCGGCGGACATCCACTCCGTTTCAGTGCGCTGTTCGGGGATGTGCGGCGCGGTCTCCCGTGCGCCGTCGTCCACCAGGACCAGGCGCAGGGATCCGGGGCGGGGGATGAACAGCGAGCGGAGCACCCGGCCTCCGGGTTCTCCGGAACGGGTGTGCTCGACGGTGTTCGCGGCGGCCTCGCTGGCGCACAGGACCACCGTCTCGACCAGGTCGGCGTCGAACCCGGCCAGATCGGCGCGCACGTCGGCTCGGACGGCGGACATCCGGGAGAGGGTGCCAGGGTAGATCCGGGCCTTCCACCGGGGTTCGGTGGGTACCGCCTGCGGCACAATGGACATGTCGACAGCTCGCTTTCTCGATGTTGTGTGGATGTCGGCCTGCTCTGGGGGTGTTAGGTGCACCCGCCAGAGCTTTTTCGTTCGTCCGCCCTCAGCGGGCTGCGTGCTGGGCGGCGGGGCCGCCGAGCGGTGTGGACGGGTCGCTGTCGGACCGACCTGCCGTGATGGCCCTGCGTGCGGGAGTCGTGTCGAACGCGGCCGCGATGTCGGTGAGCAGGTCCAGGGAGTCCGCCGTCGGAAGTGCGGCGCCGCGCAGGTCCTCGAACAGGTCGCTGAACGCCTGGACGTCGCCGGGCTCGGTGATGAGCTGGCCGTCTCCGCAGGGAGCCATGACGTGGGCGACGGTGTAGGAGGGGCCCAGCGACAGCAGGCGGAAGGGGCCCATGGGGCAGGGGTGTTCGCGTGCTTCCCGGGGGATGACCTGGAAGCGCAGACCGCTGTCGCGAACAGAGCTACGGAGCCGCCTCAGCTGCTCGCGCATCACCTCCCGGCCGCCGACCTCAGTGCGCAGAGCTGTCTCGTTGACGACCACGCGCAGGCCGTCGCTCCTGTTCCACCCGCTCCTCCTGCCACGTCCGTGGTCCCGGCCCAGAGCGGTGGAGTAGTCGTGGGTCTGGAGTGACGCGGGAATGAGACCGGGGTGGAACTCGCGGACGGTGCCCGCGCCGGAGTCGAGCCCGTGCGGGGGCGCTCCGGACGCGAGGTGGATGTTGATGGTCGCTCGGGCCCAGGCGTTCACCAGGCGGCCCCTCGCTCCAGTCCTCCCGTCCAGGTAGTTCGCGGTGGAGCGGAACGGGACGGTGGCGCCGGACTCGACGCGGCGCAGCTCGTCGGCGCTCAGCGCCTCGCGCATGGCGAGGTCCTCATGGGAAAGTCCCGCTGCCAACCGCAACTGCTCGACCCGCCTGCCGAACTGCACCCATTCAAGGTTGGGACCACTCGACAGTTCTTCCTGAGCAGCACCCGGACCTCGTGGTCCCACAACCATGACGCCTCCTGAAGTAGTAACGGACGGCGGTCAAGCCGTCACCCTTGAAGGCATCATGCCTCACGATCATGCTCTGTGCAATAATTTCATCAAGAAATAAATTCATAGGAGCAGAGCACTGGCCTCACCAGGTGAGGTGACACGTGGGACACTGAGGCAGTTGCCCGAAGGGATGCATGTGAACGAGCCGGATCCCCAGCCTTCCGTCCGTCAGCGCTGGTTGGGTGAACTCCTCATGGAGTTGCGCCTGGAAGCCGGACACAGGTCCCTGGCTTCCGCCGCCAAAGCCCTCAAACGTTCGGCCCCCTCGATCAGCCGTTTGGAAAACGGACTGGTCACTCTCCCTGTCCGAGACTTCCCGCCGATCCTCGACGGCTACGGCGTCACAACGACACAGACACGGGAGCGCATCCTGGCGATAGCCAGTGAGATCCAACAGGAGCGCCGCGGCTGGTGGGTCGAGTACGCCGATGGGCTGGCGCCCAGCTACGTCGACCTGGTGCGGCTGGAGTCGACAGCGCTCACCGCGAGATGCTGGGAACTCCAGTACATCCCCGGGCTCCTTCAGACGCGGGAGTACGCGGTCAACCTGGGGATGGCGCTCAACCAGCACAAGAACCGCGAGCAGCTGGAGCAGTTCGTGGACGTCCGAATGAACCGGCAGAGTGTTCTGTCGCGCGAGAACGGACCTCTCAGTCTCCATACGGTGCTCTACGAGGCGATCCTGCGACAGCCAGTCGGCGACCCGGCCGCCTTCGCCCGACAGCTCCGGCACCTGCTGGCCAAAGCCGAAACGTCCAACATCACCATCCAGGTGCTGCGTCAGCCGTGCAGCCCACATGCCGCGATGACCGGCTCTTTCACCTTGCTGGACTTGCCAAGCCTGACTGTCGCCCAAGTCGAGCTCATGGCAAGCACCGTTTATGTTGAAAACGAGCCAGATGTCGCCTGCTACCAACAGGCGTGGAATGTCCTTCTAGCTCAGGCGCTGAGTCCTGAGGAGTCTCAGCACCTCATCGAGCAGGCGATCGAAGACTTGGGAGCATGACATGTTGACGGGCCAGGGGTGGCGCAAGAGCAGCTACAGCGGGCCTCAGGGGTGTGTCCGAGCCCGCCGCCCCGAACAGAACGTCGTGGAGCTGGGCGACACCACACAGCTCCAAGGACCCACTCTCTCGGTGTCGAACCCCGAATGGGCCCGTTTCCTCTCGTACGTGAAGGAGAGCGACGTCTGATGCCCCTGTGCGAGTGGCGAAAAAGCTCCTACAGCGCGGGGCAGAGCGCCTGCGTAGAGGTCGCTCGTGTCCCCACTGCGTTCTTCCGCAAGTCCTCTCACAGCGCTAACGCCCAGGCGTGCGTAGAGGTGGCGGACACACTGGCCCTCCACGCGGTCCGTGACTCCAAGACGCCGGAGCAAGCGCCCCTCATGTTCGACCGCACCGAGTGGCACGCCTTCATCAGAGGCACCAAGGACACCCGCCGCTAACCGCAGAAGCAGCAGTCCCCGCCCGCTGACGTCCAGCGGACGGGGACTGTGTCGTTCGCGGGAACGATGACCGGTTCCGGACACATCGCGGGCAACGCCGAGGGCACCACCCAGCCGGGTGCCGACGAGATGGTCTACGGCCTCGACGAACCGCTGGAGAACGCGGCCACCCCCTGGGGCACACCGCAGGGCACCGACCACTTCTGGACCGTGGACGCCGCCTGGGCGGCCTGGGACGTGGTGCGGGGCAGCGTCGAGGACGTGGGCGGCGCCGTCGGTGCCTACGGTGAACCGGGATGGTTCACCGGTGACTGGGGGGACAACTTCAACGCCTACTGGGGCGACGTCCTCGCTGGCGCGGGAGCGGCGGCCGGGGTCTGGAACCCCGAGACCCAGGACTGGACGGGCAGCTTCGGAGAGGGCTTCCAGGTCAGCATGGACGCCGGGCTCGGTGTCATCCACGGCTTCTTCCCCTGGACCGAGTTGGAGGAGCGCCCCGGATACGTGTGGGGCACGCTGGGCACCAACGTGGCCTTCATCGTGGGCGGCGTCGCGTTGTCCATGACGGGCGCGGGGGCCGTGGTGGGCGTTCCGATGGCGGTCTCCCGTTTCACCCGCATCTTCGGTGGCATCGGAAGCGGGGAGGGCGTACCTGGGGGAGGCGAGGGCTCCGGCGGGACTGACGGAACTGACGGCAGCGGCAACGGTGGCAACCGCCCCCGGGCCGAGGGCACCAACCCACAGAGCCCGCAGGCCCCGGACGAGGACGGTGTCAGCGCCGACGACCACTACGACTCCTCCGGCATCGGAGGGATGAACGACTCCCTCGCCGAGCTGGAGAACAGCCAGAACCAGGGACCACCCACCACTCCTAGCGAAGATCCAGCTCCCACACCGACGCCTGAGCGTTCCCCTGAGCCGAGTCACCAGCCTGATGCCGAGAACCCGGCTCCCTCCCTGGAGAGTGACACCGGCGCGGACGCTCCCGAGCAGCGTCCCGAGCGGGGTGAGCAGCGAGACCCGACCGCACAGGAGGTCGACGAGGCCTTCGCCGAGCTCGCGAGGAACAATGACGACCTCGCGAACGAAACGGACTCCGTCGATGACGGTCGCGCACCGGTCTTCAGTGACGACGACCTCTGGGCGATGAGCCCTCTGGAGGACTCCGGCTCCAACGGCGGCGGGGGAGACGACTCGCGGGTTCTGGTCGCCTCCAACGGCGCGGAGCTGCGCGCTGACGGCACGTTCGACAACAGCGCCGACTCTCCCGGCCAGGGAGCACAGGACGACAGCGACCCGGTCACCGTCCACGAGGATCAGAGACCAGTCACCGGGGATTCACGCTCCGGAGGTCCGCCCGAGCCTCCTGGACCGCCCGGCCCTTCGGGTCCCAGCCTGCCCGATCCTCCGGAAGAGGAAATTCCCGACACACAATACACGGATGACTCTCAGAATCTGGAGCACAGCAGCGAAGAGACAGATCCAGATATTCTAAATTCGAGACCAGGCAATGGCTACTACCTGAATACGGGCGAGCTTGTCAATGTAGGCTACAGAGACGCGTCGGGAGCCTATATTGACGAATTCGGAGAAAGGTTCATCGACGTCCCCCAATCCCCCGAATCCGCCGACACATACCGGCGAGTAGTTAATTCACCAGAATCGACACAAGCGATTCACCAAAACACCGGCTATGACCTGGACATCCTCAACCAGGTCAGAGAACACCTCTTCCTGAGGGAACACGCGAATGTCGTGACTCCACCAACCGGAGAAACTCTGGACGGAAGATTTGCCCCAGTAAATCACGTAGCCGAGTTCTGGGAACTCGCGGAATCCGGTGACATCAATCTCCCCGAAAAAAGCGAAGAGGCGGACAAGTTTCACCGCCTACTAATACACGAATACGTGGAAAGCCGTCTCATGGAAGCCGGAATGCCTTACAGGGCATACGGGCCCGAGATGTGGGACGAAGGCGTATACTTCCCCAACCCCGACCAACACGGAGCTCATGACATTGCCCCCCTTGAGCACAATCAGGATATCTTCATCGTCTGGAGGCGGTACGGCATACCAGAACCTGATTTCGAAATCGCAGATGACCTCTCGAACATCGATGCTATCGTAGACATCGTCATTGATTTTAAAGGACTAAAATGAGCAACTCTGCACACGAACTAGCCGAACGCCTGTCACGCGTCGACTGGCGAGGAAACTTCGACCACACTCGCTCCAGGGTCGCCTTGATGAAGGAGTACTTTCGACGATCCGCCCTGTGGTCACACCATCTCAACACCAAGGAATGGCCATTTTTTGACTCCGCAAAGATCATAAATCCAAACGTGCGCGCCAGCAAAGAAACCATTTCAATGGTTACAGAAAACAAGGACCTCCTTCAGAATTTCTCCCTAGTGAAGGACACCTGCATCTGGGCACTGCACTTCAGTGCTTTGCGCGACGCAGGAGAAGAGCTTCCTGGCATCCCAGACATGTTCAGCCCGCTCATCATATTCTACGAGCGAGGTGGCGGCTTCGGGGTTGACACGACCAGACTGATCCAGATAGACGACGCCGCCATGGGTCGGGGATCCGCACTCAAGTATCGAGAGAAAGATCCCCAGACCTCGCTTGATTCAGCCGCGTTGGACCTCTTGGACCAGTAGGTCGACACGCCGCGAAAAGGAGACGGGCACCGAAAAATAACAACTGCATTCCCGGAGATAATAATCCTTTTCCCACCCATACGATGTGGAAACACTACGAGATGGAACATCCAGCAAGATGCTCGACGTGACCGACCTGCTTTGACCTGAGGACTCCCATGACACACGACGTGGTCGCCCTTCTGGAGCATGCCCCCACCATGCGCGGCCTCACCCGGGCGCTGGTCCAGGCCGGGCCCGACCTGCGCGTGCGCTCGATCGCCGAGGGAGCTGTCATCCAGCTCCGCGACGGGTCCGGGCGACTGGTCGCCGCCGTCCAGGCCGCGCAGAAGCTCGCCTCCCCGAGCGAGGCAGACAGGCTGCTCGCCCACGGCATCGGCGACGCCCTGCCCGCCCAGCCCTACTGGGTGGAGGCCCTGGCTGCGGAGACCGGCCCCGGCGAAGCCGACACCGCCGGGATGGTGCGTCGCTTCGCAGATTCCCTCGTCTCACAGTTCGGCGGCGTCGTGTGGCAACCCCCCTCATCCCTGCGGCGTGACGACCCTCTCCTGGTCGGGGCGACCGACCATCCGGCCGTCACCCTGACCACCGACCGGGTCGCCCTGGCGGTACAGGACCGTCCGGTGGTGCCGATGTCCACGTGGCTGGGCGACGCCATCACCACTCACACCCGTGAAGGGCGGGGCTTCCAGCTGGTGACCCCCTCCAGCTCACGGCTGACCCACGTCCTGCGCTCGTCCCTGGCTCACTCGATGACCAGGTGGGTGGTGCGCACTTCCGACGGCGCCTACCACGACGGATTCTCCGGCCTGCCCCTCACCTGGCACGAGGAGTGGGGCTTCGTCCGTGATCCGTCAGCGGACACAGCCGGTCATGTGCCCCGGGACGAGGCTTCGGGCACGCACCTGCTGGTGGACCTGGCTCTGCTCCACCCTGCGGAGGAGAACCTGCTTCTGGGCGGCGCGGCGGAACTGCTGTCTCAGACCCTGGCCGGGGCCGTGCCAGCCCTGTGGGGCACCAGCGAACCGACACCGCTGTCCTGGGACACCGCCGGCCTGACCGCGGTGGCACGCAGGCGCGCGCCCAACGCCTCGTGGTTCGTCCTCAACGGTCCGCCGCCGCAGATGTGCGGCAACCCCTTCACCGGCACTTCCTTCACCGGAACGCTTCGCGTCACCCGGGTTCCGGACGGAGTACGGGAGCACGTCACCCTCGCGATCGGACATCCGCCGAGCGCGGAACCGGACCTGACCGTGCTGCCCGGTCTGGTCGAAGAACTGGCCGCCCGGGGAGACCTCCAGACGATCAGCGTGCGCAGGCGCTCCGGACGCCCGGACCTCACGTACGAGTCCGGCTCGACGGACGCGGCGATTCAGGTCGGGCTGGGTATCGGAGCGGAGGCGGTGGCCTCCGTCGGCATCGACCATGCCCTGTCCGCGCCCGTGGAGGGTGTGCCGTTCGGCCCGCCGCTGACCCCGGCCGTCTGGTACCCGATCGGGGACGGCACCGCCCCCGAGGACCGCAGACGCTCACGTGAGCTCATGGAGCACCTCCGCCCGGGAGCCCCCGCTCAGGGCGCTCACACCCGTGAGGTGGGCTGACCGCCTCCGGCCCGGCCAGGCCCATGACAAAGCCCCGGGCGCGTGGGACAGAGGCGGCACCGGGGCGTTCTCCGCAAAGATAGCCTCTCCGCATGCCTGGTGTCGATGACGACGTTGACCTCGTGTGCGGCCGAGTACATCGACCCCAGCACGAACCTCACCACCGAGTCCACATCGGGGTCGACCGCGGACCTGTGATACTGCCTGTCCGCGCACCCCGTCCACAGCCTGTGGACAACGAGTCACCGCACCCGGACTGGTATACGGTCGGCCGCATGCCCCACGTGCTGCACATGACCGAACTCGAACGCTGGACCTCCGGCAGCGGCGACATCGAGGCCGACTCCCTGCGCACGCAGGGGTTCGTGCACGCCTCGCCGGACGAGTCCACGCTGCTGGCGGTGGCCAACGCGTTCTACACCGATGCCCCCGGGCATCTGGTCGCCCTCGTCGTGGACACCGACGCGGTCGGCCGCGAGGTGCGCTGGGAGGCGGCCGAGCCCGCCCCGCCCCCGGGCGTGGGTGGCGACGTCCTCTTCCCGCACGTCTACGGCCCCATTCCCCGCGAGTCCGTGACGGGCGCGCTCTACCTGCGCCGCGACCCCTCGGGCCGGTACACGGGCGCCGAGGAGCGGTCCGCCACGGCCGAGGCGCTGGACCTGCTGCCGCACCCCGAGGGCGGCTGGTACCGGCAGACGTGGCACAGCGGGGCCACCGTGCGCCCGGAGGGCTACCCGGGGCCGCGGCCCAGCGCCACCGGCATCCACTTCCTGCTCGGCCCCGGGGAGGAGTCGCGCTGGCACCGGGTGCGCTCGGACGAGGTGTGGGTGTTCAACCGGGGCGGGCCCCTGGTACTGGAGTACGGCGGCACGGGAGGGGCGCCCGACCCCGACGGACAGGTGACCCTGGGCACGGGGATCGAGCGGGGAGAACGCCTCCAGGCGGTGGTCCCGGCCGGTACCTGGCAGGCCGCCCGCCCGCTGGGCGGCGAGGAGGCACTGGTCAGCTGCTTCGTCTCCCCCGGCTTCGACTTCGCCGACTTCGAGTCGCTCTGACCTCAACCGACCCTCTCTCGTCGGTCTGGGCGCCCGCTGGGTGGCCCGTGCGATCGCGACCGAGCCCCTTGACGTGCGGAACCGCCCCGGACGCGTGTCCGGGGCGGTTCCGCACGTCCACGGGGCCTCAGCGGGACGTGGACCCGTTCCGCAGGTACTCCCTGGCGTTGTGCAGTTCCCGGGGTACGTCCCGGGCCAGCCACCGGCCCACGGCCCGGTCCATGAGCCAGGACATCGGCGGTGAGAAGCGGAACTCCACCCTCCGGTGGACGAGTGTGCCCTCATCGACATCGCTGAAGTGGAAGAAGGCGTGGAACCGGACGAAGGAGTCCGTCCAGGACGGCAGACCCGACACATCGATCCGGTCGCCCGCGGCGTTGACCGCCACCCGCTGCGTGGTGACGGGACCGGGCAGGCCCATGAGCCTCGGCCGGAAACGGAAGACCACCTCGTCTCCGTCGCGTTCGACGCGGTAGACCTTGGCCAGCTTGTCGTCCACCTTCTGGTACTCGTGCAGGTTCAGTACGAACTCGATGATCTCGCGCGGGGACTGCTCCATGACCAACCGCGCCTCGCCGTACGCCATGTCCTTCTCCCTCCGTCTGCGCCCGGGGCCTTCCCGGGTCCGTGGTGGGGCGTCTCGAGGCGACCCGTCCGTCGGGGTCGGCCAGCAGCGACTCGGGCCGGACGCGGGCGTCGGGGAAGGCGGCCGGGGTCGCGGACGACCGCCTGCACTCGGTGTCCCGCTCGCCGGGCCTGTGCCACGACATGCCGTCCGGTGCCTCCGGTGGCACCGAACACGGTCACGTACAGGATTCGCCTCATCGTTTCCTCCCTCACCGCCTGAGGCGCGGTCAGACCGGTCGGCAGAGGATCGGCAGGGCCACCATGCCGTTGGCCTTGATCTGTTTGCGTACGAACCGGTGGAAGCTCGGCCGGGTGAGCTGGTTGACCATGAAGGACGCCGCTCCGCCGGGAAGCCGTGCGTAGTTGACGAAGGCGAAACGCTCGTTGTCGACCGACCTCAGCGGGGCGGAGTTGTCGATACCGGTCTTGGCGGTGTACCAGCCGGTCAGCCCCTCCCAGACACGGATCCCCGCTTCCTTGTCCCGGGCGGTGAAGTGGTTGAACAGATAGACACCCGTGGAAGGGCTCTCCGGATCGCCGACACGCGCGGGGTTGTCGGCGGACATGACCAGGTCCGCGCCCAACTGGTCGAACCGCGCGGAAGCGATGACGTCGTCGTTGTGCTCAGGGGAGGCGGTCTCCACGAGCATCATCACGTCGAAGCGGGGCGATCCCTTCAACGGCGGTATGAGCACCGCTTCGAAGACCCTGGTCCGGACGACGCCGTCGCGGGTTGACAGCCGCCGGGCCGCGGCCAGGCACTCCTCGATCGCGTCGTCGCGCTCGGAGCTGCTCCGGACCAGGGGCGCGTGAGGCGGGTCCACCGACAACCCGACGTAGACGAACCCCGAGGTCGAGGGGGAGCGGAACTTCGGTTTCGGATACCTGGCGCTTTCCGTGGACATGGCCAATGTCCTCTCCTGACTTCTCCTTGGACACCATAGTTCGTTTTCCCGAACTATACACAAGAGAAACGAAGGTCCACTTCCACCCGCATTCCACGGCTTCTCCAACCACTTTCCAGGGACCTGGACAAGGCTGGGGCAAGCATCAGCCGAAAGCCCGGGAAGGGACGCACGATGAACGACGCTCCCCTTGAGGACACCGTCTATGACGCCGTCATCGGCGGCGGCGGACCCGGAGGCGCGGCCTGCGCGATGAGCCCGGCACGGGCGGAGCGGTCCGTTCTGCTTCTGGAGAGGGCCGTATTCCCCCGGTTCCACGTCGGAGGGCCCCTGCTCACCTGCACAGCTGACGTGTTGGCACGCCTCGGTGTGCTGGACCGTGTCCTGGCTGGCGGGTTCGTCGTCAAACGGGGCGCGGAGCCGAGCGGACCGGAGGGCCACTCCTACCGCATCGCTTCGACGAGATCGGCGAGGGCTACCGCGGCTGGACCCTGCAAGTGGAGCGGGCCGAGTTCGGCCAGATCCTCCTCGACGCCGCGGCGGCCGAGGGCGCCAAGGTGGTGGGGACGGTGGTCCCCGTGGACGTCATGCGCCAGGGCAGGGCTGAGGAGGTCTTCGAGGAATACCTGGCCCGCATTCCGCCTCCTCCCCCGTACCGCTCACCCGACCCTCTCGCGGACCCGGCTGGCGAGGTCCCCGTCGCGCGCGATCCGGGCGAGCCCGGCCGCCAGGCGCACGACGTCGTCGCCCTCCACGAGTCTGGCGAGCTTGTCCCCGTCCTCCGGCAGGCCGACCTTCTTGGCTCCGCCCAGCACGTACTTGTCGGTGTAGGGCCGCAGCCAGGGCCACACCGCCTGGACCTCGCGGCAGAACATCACGGCGCCCGTCGGCCCGATGCCGGAGAACTCCTGGACCATCGACTCCACCCGGCTCGCCCGGTGCTCGGAGCGCTCCCCGAGCCTGCGCAGGTCGCCCTGGTACTCCTCGCGCACCCGGTCGACGCACTCGCCGAGCCGGGTGGCGGTGCTCTCGTCGTAGCGCACGTAGTGCCCGCGCCCCAGCGCGTCCACGCGGTCCTGCCAGCTGAGCGAGGCCATCCCGTCGGGGGTCGTGCCGCCCGCCTCGTTGAGCTCCCTGGCGGCGGCGATCGCGATCCGCGCCGAGATGCGCGCGGACAGCAGGTTCACCAGCACCAGCAGCCGCCACAGCGCGGAGGGTCTGTCCGCCATCCGGATCCCGGCCTCGGCGGCGAGGGTCGTCCCCGCCTCGTCCACCACGGCGCGGGCGACGTCGGCGTTCCTGGCCATCTCCCGGTCCCCTTCCAGGTGTGGTCGGATGCGTCCTGGTACAGGACTGATACCCGGCCGGGGGGCGCTGACGCGGCCCACCGGCCCGCGGCCCGTCCGTACGGCCGTCCCGGGAAGCGCCGGATTCAGGCGCGCGGCCGGACCAGTTCGACGCGCAGCCCGCTCGGGGCCGTCGTGAGGAAGCACGCGTCACAGCCCCGTCCGCCCGCGAAGACCGGGGCGGGATCACCGAGGCGGCCGAGCGTCGCGGACAGGGAGGCCGCCCGGAAGGCGACGTGGTGCAGACCCTCCCCGTGGGCGTCGAGGAAGTCGTGCACGGCGTTGCGGCGCACCGGTTGGACGAGCTGCACGTACTGGTCCCTCCCCGCGAGGAGGTAGGCCAGCCGCGACCCCGGTTCCTCGGCCACCTCGTCGTGGACGAGGGGGAGCCCGAGGGTCCGCGTCCACCAGGGCAGCGCGGCGTCGACGTCCCACACGGCGTAGGCGACGTGGTCCAGCCGGTCCCCGTCGGAGAGCGCGCTCACGCTCCCGCCCCGGCGCGCCGCCGCCCGGTCTCCAGCAGCGCGAGGTAGCCCTCGACCTCCCACGCGGCCCGGCCCACGAAGAGGCCGTCCACTCCGGGGACCCCGAGCAGTTCGTCGGCGTTGTCCGGCGACACCGACCCGCCGTACAGCACGCCCGCGACGCGTCCGCCCCACTCGGCGGCCAGCGCCTCGTGGGCGGGCGCGATCTCCTCGGGGCGCGGCGCGCGTCCGCGCTCCCCGATCGCCCACACCGGCTCGTAGGCGACGAGGGCCCGCTCCGCGCCGTCCACCCCCTCCAGGGCCGCCGCCACCTGCCGGAGCACGTGGTCCCCGGAACCGCCGCGCGCGAACACCTCCGCGCTCTCGCCGCAGCAGAGCAGGGGCGTCAGCCCGTGCCGGAGTGCCGCCTCCGCCTTGAGGCGCACGGTGTGGTCCGTCTCGCCGAAGTGCTCGCGCCGTTCGGAGTGGCCGATCTCGACGATCCGGGCACCGGCGTCGGCCGCCTGCGGGACGGAGATCTCCCCCGTCCACGCGCCCGCGTCCTCCCAGTGGGCGTTCTGCACACCCGTCATGACGGGGCCCTCCGCGCCGAGGACCTCCGTCACCTCGGCCAGGGCGGTCGCCGGCGGGATGACGAACGGCCGTACGCCGGGCACGCCACCGCCGACCTCCGAGCGCAGCCGCCGCGCGTACGCGACGGACTGCGCCCGTGTCTTGTTCATCTTGAAACTGGTGCCGATCCAGATCGCGGCGCGTGTCACCGGCCCTCCGCCGTCGGCTCGTACGCGCACAGCGCGTCCACCTTCGCCGCGGACGGCGAGGAGGTGTCGAAGGTGTAGGTCAGCCACTCGCGCACGAGCCTGCGGGCCAGTTCCAGGCCGATGACGCGCTGGCCGAGGCAGAGCACCTGGGCGTTGTTGGACAGGACGGAGCGCTCGACGGAGAACGAGTCGTGCGCCGTGACCGCGCGGACCCCGGGGACCTTGTTCGCGGCGATGGCCACGCCCAGTCCGGTACCGCACACGAGCACCGCCCGGTCGGCCCCTCCGTCCGCGACGCGGCGCGCCGCCTCGACCGCCACGTGCGGGTAGTCGGTGTCCTGGCCGGAGACCACACCGACGTCGACGACCTCGGCCACCTCCCCGTGGGCCGCGAGGTCGGCCTTGAGGGCCTCCTTGTAGTCGAATCCCGCGCTGTCCGAACCGACGACGATACGCATCAGCTGTCCTCCTTGCGGATGTGGGCCGCGAGGGCCGTGAGAATGAGGGAGAGGGAGACGGCCCCCGGGTCGGGGGTGTCGATGCTGTTGGCGCCGTGGGCCCGCGCCCGTCCCCGCAGGGCCGGGATCGAGGCGGTCGCGTCGGCGGCCCGCCGCGCGGCGTCGGCGGCGTCGGCCCACGCGTCGGCCAGGCCGTGCTCGGCGAGCGCCTCCTCCAGGCGGTCCGCGAAGGGGACGGCGGCGTCCACGAGGGTCTTGTCCCCAGGCCGGGCCCCGCCCAGACGCGACACGGCGTCCACCGCGGCCCGGGCGGCGGCCGCGGCCAGCACGCGGTCGGCTCCGCCGGTGTCGCCCAGCACCGAACCGCAGGCCGTCAGCGCCGCCCCCCAGAGCGCGCCGGACGTTCCGCCCGCCCGCTCCGACCAGGCGGCCCCGGCCCGGGCCAGGACCGAGCGGGCACCCGCTCCGAGGGCGACGGCCCGTTCCGCCTCCGCGAACGCGGCCTCGGCGCCGCGCCGCATACCGATGCCATGGTCACCGTCCCCGGCGACCGCGTCGAGTTCGCCGAGCCGCTGCTCATGGGCCGCCACGGTGTCGCGGACGGTCCGCAGGGCTCCGGCGATCCGCGCGCCGAGCGCCCGCGAGGCCCCGTCCGCTCCGGCGATAGGGGACGGAAGGTGCGCGGTGCCGGGGTCGTCGGCCCTGGGCGGGCGGGGGGCGACGTACCCGCGGCGGAAGGCCGGTGTGGCCGTCGGGGCGGTCCACAGCGCCTCCAGTTCGGCGTCCAGGAAGGTCAGCGTGAGCGACAGGCCCGCCATGCCGAGGCTGGTGATCTGCTCGCCGACCACCGGGGCGACCGACGTGAGCCCCTCGGCGGCCAGCCTCTGGGCGACGCGGCGGTGGACGACGTACAGCTCCTCGTACTTGGTGGCGCCGAGGCCGTTCAGGACCAGGGCGACCCGGTCGGACCCGCCCGCGGCGTCGGCGCGCTCGGCGAGCACGCCGTCCACCAGCAGGTCGGCGACCTCGTCGGCGGTCGGCAGCGGGCGCTGCTCGATGCCGGGCTCACCGTGGATGCCCAGGCCCACGCCCATCCGACCGGCGTCCACGGTGAAGAGGGGCCGGTCGGCGCCCGGAAGGGTACAGCCGTCGAAGGCCAGGCCCAGGGAGCGGGTGGCGGCGTTGGCCCGCAGCCCCGCGCGCTCGACCCCGTCCAGGTCGTAGCCCTCCTCCGCGGCCGCGCCCAGGACCTTGAGCACGGGCAGGTCCCCGGCGATACCCCTGCGCAGTCCCCTGTCCCGCGCGGGGGCGGAGGCGACGTCGTCGGTGACGGTGACGACGCGCACGTCGACGCCCTCGGCGCGCAGCCGCTCGGCCGCCAGCCCGAAGTGGAGCACGTCGCCGGCGTAGTTGCCGAAGCCGAAGACCACCCCGCCGCCGTTCTCGGCCGCGCGCGCCACCGAGCGGATCTGGGACGCGGAGGGCGAGGAGAAGACGTTGCCGCACGCGACGCCGTGCGCGAACCCCGGGCCGAGCCATCCGGCGAAGGCGGGGTAGTGCCCGGTGCCGCCGCCCAGGACTGTGGCGACCTGGCCGCGCGGGGTGGCACTCGCCCGCACCACTCCCCCGTGGACGGCGCGCACATCGTCGGGGTGAGCGGCGACGAACCCGGCGAGGGCCTCGTCGGCGAAGTCCTGGGGGTCGTTGACCAGCAGGGTCACGGCCTCTCCTTCCGGTCGTCGTCGGCGGTGGCGGCGGCGGCGGTGGCGGTGGCGGTGGCGGTGGCGGTGGCGGTGGCGGTGGCGGGGAGCTTGACGGCGAGGACGCGGCGCAGGTAGTCGCGGTTGCGCGCGCAGACGCCGAGGCCGTCCCCTCCGTAGTGCTCGGTGCAGATCGGCCCGTCGAAGCCCGCGACGAGGGCGAGTTCGAGGGCGCGCCGGTAGTCGATGACACCGCCCTCCAGCGGGGCGGGCACCGTGAAGTAGGCGCCTGTGGCCGGATCGAAGTCGCGATGGTAGTTCTTGACGTGCCAGTAGTTGGTGTACGGCAGCACCGGGCGGAGCAGCTCCTCCCAGTGCGGGACGGGCCGGTGCAGGCGGACCAGGTTGCCGATGTCGGGGTTGAGGCCGACGTTGGGGAGCCCGATGTCCTCGACCAGGCGCACGGCGCTCTCGGGGGTGCCGAGGTAGGTGTCCTCGTACATCTCCAGGGAGAGGCGCAGCCCGCCGCGCGCCGCGCGCTCGCCCGCGGCGCGCAGCCGCTCCACGGCCAGGGCCCAGGTGCGCTCGTCTCCCGGCGGGTCGGCCTCGCCGGGTTCGTGCCAGAACCACACGGCCCGCCGCTGGGCCCCGGTCAGGGGCCGGTGCAGGCCGGCGCAGACCACGGCGGTGCCCAGCTCGGCGGCGGCGTCGACGGTGCGCAGCAGGTAGGCGAGGTTGTCCTCGGCGACGGCGGGGTCGGGGTCGATCACACTGCGCCGGGTCACGGAGACCGCGGAGACGCCGAGCTCGTGGGACTTGAGGACCCGGGCCAGCTCCTCCAGGCGCGTCGGCGGGAGGTCTCCGGGGCGCAGCCAGCTGTCGGTGAGGTCGACGTGGGCGAACCCTTCGGCCGCGACCTCGTTCAGGACCGCGGACCACTCCGAGGGCGGGGCGTCCTGGACGGAGCCGCCGTCGCGCGTGACTCCGGCGAACTGGAGCAGGGCGGCGCCGATCGGCCAGTCCTGCGCGGTGTGGGGCATGGAACGTCTCCGGGGGTTCGGGCCTGGGAAGCCGTGCGGTCCGCCGCGCACCCGCGCGGCCCTGAGCCGTTCGCTTCGCAACCCGGCGTCAGATCGTAGACCCTATAGGATCTTTTCCATGGAGAACAGCCCCTCCTTCTCGGAGGCACTCCCCCGCGATAGGATCTCGGGCGAGATGAAGAGCAGAGAGAGCACCGCTGAGGCCCGGGGCGCCGCCGGTGCCGCGAGGCCGCGCGCCGAGGGCCCGGTCGTGGCACGCCGCGCCCTGCGCGACGGCGTGTACGACGCGATCCTGGAGAAGCTCCTCGACGGAACGGCGCCGCCCGGAAGCGCCCTGGGCATCGACTCGCTCGCACGCGAGCTGCGCGTGTCGCCCACGCCGGTGCGCGAGGCGCTCGTGCAGCTGGAGCACACCGGCCTGGTCTCCCGGGTGGCGCTCAAGGGTTACCGGGTCGCCCCTCCGCTCTCGGCCGAGCAGCTGCGCGAGCTCTTCGACATGCGCTCCATCCTGGAGACCGCCGCGGCCGAACGCGCGGCGGCGCACGCCGACGAGCTGGTGCCCGAGCTGCGCGTGGCCCACGCCCAGCACGTTCTCGCAGCCCACCGTGTACGACAGCGCCGCAGCTCCGACACGAGCCCTCCCGACTTCGCCGACCTGCGCGAGTACTTCGCCGCCGACTGGGAGTTCCACCTCACGATCATCCGGGCCGCGGACAACCGCTTCCTCACCCAGTCGGCCGAGTCGCTGAGCGCCCATGTCCACCGGCTCCGGCAGACGGCCGACCACGGGACGATGGACATGGAGCAGGCCATCGAGGAGCACTCCGCGATCCTCACGGCCGTCGAGTCCGGCGACCCGGAGCGGCTCCGGACCGCCATGCGCGACCACCTGGCGGCGGTGGCGCACCGGGTGTCGGC
>NZ_CBDRFA010000083.1:0-37557 GCF_965343085.1 Nocardiopsis synnemataformans
ACGGGGGACGGCACCGCTGCCCAAGGCCCGACAGCCCCGCCGCCCTTGGTGCCAACGCAGCAGAGGCCCACCACCCCCGAACCCCCACCGTTGACCGCCCTCCCAGACCACTGCGCGTCAGCTGACGCCACCGCAGCACACCCCCAGATGACCCGGCGGACCGCGACAACGGGTACGGGCCCAACGCCGACTGACCGCCCGCGCCGACCTGGCAGGGCGCACGGCCCGTGTCACGGGTCCGATGATCCCGCACGTAGTATTTCGGCGGAACCGGGTATTTCGGCGGAACCGGGTATTCCGGCGGAACCGGTTACCGCACGCCGCCACGGCGGCGGGAGGCCCCGTCAGCCACGGGAGGAACGCGTGACACACACCAGTGCCGAAGGCGTCGCGGCGGACTCGCGGATCAGTGCGGTCCGCATGCTGCGCGTGCGCCACGACGACCCGCGGGTGCGGGGACTGCTCGCCGGGCTGCTGGAGGAGTACACCGAGCGCTACGGCGCCGAGGGCGCGGCCGGTGAGCTCGCGCGCTACCCGGTGACCGAGTTCGCCGCTCCCCACGGCCGCCTCGTGCTGGCCGAGCTGTATGGGGAGATCGTCGCCGGAGGGGCCGTGCGCCCCTACAAGAAGGACCGGGCGGCCATGGCCGACACCGCCGAGTTCAAGCGCGTCTGGACCTCGGGGCGCCACCGCCGCCTCGGGCTGGCCAGCCGGGTGATGACCGCCCTGGAGGAGGCCGCCCGCGACCTCGGCTACACCCGGGTCCTGCTGTTCACCGGTCCCGCCCAGCCCGAGGCGGTCGCCTTCTACACGCGGATCGGCTACCGGCCGGTCGACCCGGCCGACATCGACGAGCTGCCCCACCGCACGGCCATCCCCTTCGCCCACGACCTCGTTTGAGGCGGCGGGCGCCCGCTTCTCGGAAGGGGCTCCCCTTGGGAGTGACTCCCACGGCCGATGCGCGGCCGTACCCGGCGGGCGCCGGTGCGGCCCGCCGTGCCGCCGTCGGAGCGACCGGGCGGGTTATGGCTTCCGGTATGTCCGCGGAACGGCCGTGTCTCGGAGCCTCCCCGTACGATGGGTGGCCAGGGCCGCCACAAGCGGCCGCTACGCCGAATCCGACGAGGAGACGCACGACGTGAGCGAGCAGCAGCGCCCCCAGGACGAGACGAACGCCCCCGTGTTCAGTCCCCGCAAGAACGGGCAGGCGCAGTCGGTCTCCGACGAGCTCGCCGCGTGGATGAGCACCGGGTGGGCCGACACCGAGCGGCGCGACCTGGAGCCCGTGGAGCAGGCCGGGCACACCGCCCGCCGCCGCGCCGCGCTCAGCGCGGCCTTCCCCGGTGACCGCCTGGTCGTCCCGGCCGGGCAGCTGCTCACCCGCTCCAACGACACCGAGTACCCGTTCCGGGCGGCCACCGACTACGCCTACCTCACCGGCGACACCTCCGACGGCGGCTGCCTGGTGTTCACGCCCCGCGCCGCGGGCGGGCACGACGTGGTCCTCTACCTCAAGCCCCGCTCCAACCGCGACAACGGCGAGTTCTGGCTGGGCGGCTACGGCGAGCTGTGGACCGGCCGCCGCAACAGCCTCTCCGAGGCCGCCGACCTGCTGGGCGTGGCCACCGCCGACGTGACCACGCTGTCCGGCGTGCTGCGCGCGGGCGGCGCGACCACCCGCATCGTGCGCGGCCACGACACCGAGCTCGACGCGATCGTCGACGGGCTGCGCGCCGACGCCGACGAGGAGGCCCGCGCCAAGTACGCCCAGCTCGACGAGGACCTCTCCGTCACGCTGGCCGACCACCGCCTGGTCAAGGACGAGTGGGAGGTCGCCCAGCTCCAGCTGGCCGTGGACGCCACGGTGCGCGGCTTCGGCGACGTCGTCAAGGCTCTGCCGCAGGCCAAGGACACCTCCGAGCGCTTCATCGAGGGCACGTTCTTCCTCCGCGCCCGGGTGGAGGGGAACGACGTCGGCTACGGCACCATCGCGGCCTCCGGCGCCAACGCCACCACCCTGCACTGGACCCGCAACGACGGCCCGGTGCGCGAGGGCGACCTGCTGTTGCTGGACGCGGGCGTGGAGACCACCACGCTGTACACCGCCGACGTCACCCGCACCATGCCGGTGTCGGGCACCTTCACCGACGTGCAGCGCCGCGTCTACGACCTGGTCTACGCCGCCCAGGAGGCCGGAATCGCCGCCGTCGCCCCGGGCAGGCCGTTCGTGGCCTTCCACGAGGCGTCCCAGCGGGTGCTGGCCGAGGGCCTCGTCGAGTGGGGCCTGCTGGAGGGCCCGGTCGAGCGCGTCCTGGAGCTGGGCCTCCAGCGCCGGTACACCCTGCACGGCACCGGCCACATGCTGGGCATGGACGTGCACGACTGCGCGGTCTCGCGCCAGGAGGTCCACCTGTACGGGGACCTGGAGCCGGGCATGGTGCTCACCGTCGAGCCGGGCCTGTACTTCCAGCCCGACGACCTGACCGTCCCCGAGGAGCTGCGCGGCATCGGCGTGCGCATCGAGGACGACGTGCTGGTCACCGAGGAGGGCCGCACGGTCATGTCGGCCGGTCTGCCGCGCTCCTCCGCCGAGGTGGAGGCCTGGCTGGCCGAGCGCCTGCCGCGCTAGCGTTCCCGAACACACGACGGGGCCGTCTCCTCGGAGGCGGTCCCGTCGTTGCCGTGCGGAAGGGAAACGGAGAAACGTGGACGCAACACTGCTGTGGAACGGCCGCCTGGACTGGACACGGCTGCTCGTGGCGGGTCGGACCCTGCTGGTGCACGGTGACGTGACACGGCGGGGCCGGTACACGAACCTCGCACGCGCCTTCGACCTGGACACGCTCCAACCCCTCGGAGAGGCCTTCGCCACGGGGGAGACGGTCTGTCTGGCCGGACTGCCCGAGCGCTGGCCGGATCCCGTCGTGATCGACGCCCTTCCGGGATCCCTGGTACTTCGCGATCCCGCCACGGGTTCCGCGCTCGGGGAGGTCCCGTTCGTCCAACCGCCGCGGGAGAGCCTGACCGGCCTGGCGGCGGGCGCGGTCGGCGACAGGTCCCTGGCATTCGTCTTCGACGAAGATCCCTGGCATGAGTTCGAGTGGTGGGCCGTCGACCTCGACACGGGCGAGCGCGTACCCGGCCTGGGGGACGACTGCCG
This sequence comes from Nocardiopsis synnemataformans, assembly GCF_965343085.1. Lineage (NCBI taxonomy): Bacteria > Bacillati > Actinomycetota > Actinomycetes > Streptosporangiales > Nocardiopsidaceae > Nocardiopsis > Nocardiopsis synnemataformans. The sequence continues at coordinate 3,161 of NZ_CBDRFA010000083.1, forward strand.
TGCCTTCAGCCTGGTGCGGGAGAGGCTGATCCTGGTGGGTGACCACCTGATCGTGCCCATGCAGGACATCCGTTTCGACGACCTCGTCATGGACGAGACAGAGGACCCCCGCCAGCGCGTGTACGGGCTGTCGGACGGACGGAGGATCGCTGAGGTCGACTGTGAGGGCGGTGAGGAGGCCGTGGCGGCAGTCGTCGGCGGACGCTCCCTGATGGCCGCGAAGAACAAGGTGTACGCCCTTCCCGGCCTGACACTGGTCGCCGACGTGGGATACGCCCCCGGCCGTGTCGTGCGCGCGCTGGCCGAGTGGCGGGGCCTCCCCGTCCTGGTCCTCACCGAGAGGGAGATCGGGTACTTCCCCGGCGGGGACCATCCCTTTCGCCTCTTCTTCCGTTTCCTCGACCACCCGGACCGCCCGTCCGTCGAGATCCCTTGGACCGGGGCGAAAGGACTGCACGACGTGGCCGCGGCCGGTGACGGGACCGTGGTCGTCGCCACTTCCGAAGGCGTGTACGCGTTGCGCGCGCGCCTGTGAGGGCGGAGCCCGCCCCTTCTCGCGCCCAAGAGTGGCCCATGCCTCGCCACAGCACGTTTGGGCAGGTCGGTGCACGGCCAGCGGGAAGGGGAAGGGCAATCCACCAACCAGGAGGTTCCACCCCATGGCAGAGCACACCCACGGGACCCGGCCGCGCGTCTTCGCCTCGCCGGGACGCTACGTCCAGGGGCGGGGCGCCCTGGCCCGGCTGGGCCCGCTCGTCAGCGACCACGGTTCCCGCCCGCTCGTCCTGGTCGACGACGTCGTCCGCGGGCTGACCGAGGACGTCCTCACCGGCTCCTTCCGCGAGGCGGACCTGCCCCTGGTCTTCGAGCGCTTCGGCGGCGTTCCGACCAGGGCCGAGGCCGAACGCGTCTCCGGGACGATCCGGGACGGAAGCCACGACGTGGTTATCGGCCTGGGCGGCGGGGCCGCGATCGACACCGCCAAGGCCGCGGGGGACAACACGGGGGTCCCGTGGGTCAGCGCGGCCACGGTGGCCTCCACGGACGCGCCCACGTCGGCTCTGTCGGTGGTCTACACCGAGTCCGGGGCGTTCGAGTCCTACCGCTTCTACGACCGCAACCCGGCGCTGGTGGTGGTCGACACGCAGTTCGTCGCCGAGGCGCCCACCCGGTTCCTGGCCGCCGGGGTCGGCGACGCCCTCGCCACCTGGATCGAGGCGCGCGCGGTGGAGCGGGCGCACAGCACGAACATGGTGGAGGGCCTGCCGACCCGGGCGGGTACGACCCTGGCGCGCCTGTCCTGGGACATCCTGTGGGAGTCGTCCCTGCCCGCGCTGGAGGCGGTGGACCGCGGCCTGGTGACCCCGGACGTGGAGGCCGTCGTGGAGGCCACCACGCTGCTGTCCGGCCTGGGCTTCGAGTCCGGCGGGCTGGCCGCCGCGCACGCGGTGCACGACGGGCTGACGGCGGTGGACGAGACGCACCACCTCGCCCACGGGGAGAAGGTCAACATCGGGTCGCTCACCCAGCTGCTGCTGGAGGGCGCCCCTGCCTCGGAGGTGGACGGGTTCGCGCGGTTCACGGCGCGCGTGGGCCTGCCGACCACCCTGACCGAGGCGGGGCTGGGCGACGCGGACGACGAGGTGCTCGACCGGGTCGTGGCCGCGGCGACCGCGCCGGAGGAGACCATCCACAACCTGGCGTTCACGCCCTCGGCCCGGGACGTGCGCGACGCCCTGCGCGCGGTGGAGGCGGTGGGCCGCCGCGCCCGCCGTGAGGTCGGGCTCGGGGAGCCGCAGGCGCCCGGGGCCCACTGACCGCTTCCGGTTCAGTCCACCGGCTCGGCCAGCCGGGCCAGGTCGGCCTCCAGGTGCCCGGCCAGGAACGTGCGGGCCCGGGCCGCCTCGTCCGGGGCGTGCCCGCGCGGGGTGAGCTCGGTGAACATGATCAGGTACAGGTAGACCCGGTACAGGGCGAGCCTGCGCAGCAGCCCGGGGGTGAAGTCGACGCGGCCCCCGGCCTCGCGGTAGCCCGCCAGCAGCGCGGTGTCCTCGCGGACGTCGCCGAAGAGCGCCAGGGACACCAGCTCGGCCGCCGGGTCGCCCCAGAAGGCGCGCTCGGCGTCGACGATCCCGCTGAGGCGGGGCGCGCCCCCGTCGTCGCCGGTCCCGGTGAGCAGGACGTTGCCGTCCCACAGGTCGAAGTGGGTGAGCACCGGCGTGCGCACCGGGGCCAGGTGCGCGAGGTTGGCAGAGACCAGCCGCAGGATCCGCGCGCCGCCGCCGGGCAGCGCGACCGAGAACCGGTCGGCGTCGGCCACCACCGCCTCCGCCATCGCGCCGAAGGCCTCCGGCCAGGTGGGCGCGCGCAGTCCGTCCCGCCCCGGGTAGCCGAACTCGCTCCCGGTGACGGTGTGCAGCGCCGCCACGGCCTGCCCCAGTTCACGGCGGACCAGGGCTGTCCGTTCCGGCGCCAGGTCGGAGCGGACCCCGTCCAGGGGGACCCCGGGCAGGTGGCTGAGGAACAGGTACGCGCGGCGCGGGTCCCCGGGAACGGTGCCCAGGTGCAGCACCTCGGGGACGAGCGGGCCGCACACGGGCCGGGTCCGCGCGTAGGCCATGGCCTCGGTGGCCGTGATGCCGTGTTCGTAGGTGAGCCGGGGCCGGTCGGAAGGGGGTGCGAGCTTGAGCACCGACCGGCGGCCGTCGGCCAGGACCACGCGGTGCACGGAGTTGTAGGTGCCGCCGGTGAGCACCGCGCGTTCGCGCACGCGGGCGCCGTCGCCGAACGCCGCGCGCACGAGCGCGTCCAGGAGGGCGTCGTCGGGACCGGTCGCTGGGGAGGGGAGGGGCATGCCCACACCCTAAGTCTCCTCGGCCTGGCGCTGTCGGCGGTGGACAGTCGTTGGCGGACAGCGCATCCCGCCGGGACGGTCCGGCTGACCTGGATGCCAGCCCGCGCCGAAACCACCGCCGGGGACCGGAAGACCACCGGAGCGGGAACCCCGCACGTCACACCGTCAACGTTTCTGGTCAGCTTTCCCGGACGGGTTCCAGGAGAAGGCGCACGCACCCGCGCAACCGTCGTCCGAGGTCACCCCGGAGGCCCGGCCGGTCCGGCGGTCCCGGAAGCCGTGAGCGCCCGCTGGCCCCGCCCCCCGCGAGGTTTCGCGGGGGCCGAACGGGATAGCCGGGAGAGCACCCGGCCGCGTGCGGCGGCCGACGTACGAAGGGATACGGACATGGGCGCATCGTCGGGCGCGGCACGCGCGCTGCTGCTGGGGCTGGCCGCGGGGTCGCGGAGCACGCTCGGGGGCGCACCGCTGTGGCACTCCGCGGGGAAGGGCGGGCGCGCGCTCATGGCGCTGACCGCGCTCGGGGAGTTCTCCGGGGACAAGATCCCCGGTATCCCCAGCCGCACCGCCGCGCCGAGCCTGACGGCCAGGGTGGTGAGCGCGGGCACCGGCGGCGCCCTGCTGGCCCGGGGAGCGGGCACGTCGCCCGTGCTCGCCGTCGTCCTCGCCGCCGCGGCAGCACCGGTCGGCACCCTGGCGGGGGTGGGGTGGCGGCGGTACTGGAGCGGTACGGGCCGTCCGGCCTGGATCGGCGGCGTCGTGGAGGACGCCTGCGCGCTCGCGCTCGCGCGCACCGCCTGCCGGGGCCTGCCCGCGGACGGCTCCGCGCGCGGCTGAGGGGCGGCCCGCTCCGGTCACACTCTGTTTCTGGTCACACTCTGTTTCCGGTCGGGGCGAATCCGTCGTTCGCGCCGGTCACACCCCGCATGCCACGAACTCGGAACCGGCACGGGGGCGCCCGCGGCGGGTTTGCTGCGCGGATGGCGCGGTTATGGTCCAGAACACACCGCTGTTCCGGGAACGGGCGGATGGTCTGGAGCGTTGGGGTAGCTCTGGGGAGGTTCCGCGAACCCCCGGACGAACCCTTTCGAACACCACAACCTGAGGACATCTGTGACCGGGCAGCCCACTCCATCCACGGCCGAGACCGCTTCGGCCCCACCGCAGGACGACAAGAGTGCGCGGGCGGGGCGCCTCATCATCCCCTTGCTCCTGGTCTCGGCGTTCGTGGTGATCCTGAACGAGACGATCATGGGTGTGGCGCTGCCCGCGCTCAACCGTGACCTCGGCATCTCCGTCTCCACCGGACAGTGGCTGACCTCGGCCTTCATGCTCGTGATGGCCGTGGTGATCCCTGCGACCGGGTTCCTGCTCCAGCGCTTCCACGTGCGCCAGGTGTTCATCACCGCGATGACGCTGTTCAGCGTCGGCACGCTGCTGTGCTTCCTCGCCCCCGGCTTCGGCTTCCTGCTCGTGGGCCGCGTGGTCCAGGCGGCGGGAACGGCGATCATGATGCCGCTGCTCATGACCACCGTGCTGAACCTGGTCCCGTCGGACCGCCGCGGCCGCACCATGGGCAACATCTCCATCGTCATGTCGGTCGCGCCCGCCGTCGGCCCGACCCTGGCGGGCCTCATCCTCAGCGTGCTCGACTGGCGGTGGATGTTCGGACTGGTCCTGCCCATCGCGATCCTGGGCCTGGTCCTGGGCGCCCTCTTCATCCGCAACGTCACCGAGCCGCGCCCCGCCAGCATCGACGTCCTCTCGCTCCTGGTGTCGGCGGTGGCCTTCGGCGGGCTCGTCTACGGCTTCTCCGGGCTGGGTGAGGGAGAGGCCACCGCCGTGGTCCCGCCCGTCGCCTCGATCGGGGTCGGCGCCGTCGCGCTGGTGCTGTTCGTGTGGCGCCAGCTGCGCCTCCAGCGCCGCGACCGCGCCCTGCTGGACCTGCGGGTGTTCCGCTCCAGGCAGTTCTGCGTCTCGATCGGCCTGGTCCTGATCAGCTTCATGGCCCTGTTCGGCACCCTCATCCTGCTGCCGGTCTACATGCAGAACGTCCTGGGCCACGACACGCTCGTCACCGGCCTGGCCCTGCTGCCCGGCGGTCTGGTCATGGGTCTGCTCGCTCCGGTGGTCGGCCGCCTCTACGACCGCGTCGGCCCGCGTCCCCTGGTCATCCCGGGCTCGGCGCTGGTGTCCCTGGTGCTGTGGGGCATGACCCTGCTCGACGCCCAGACGCCGGTCGGCTTCGTCATCGCCGCCCACGTGGCGCTCAGCATCGGCCTCGGCTTCATGTTCACCCCGCTGCTCACCGGCGCGCTGGGTTCTCTGCGGCCCGAGCTGTACTCGCACGGCAGCGCCGTGGTCGGCACCGTGCAGCAGGTCGCGGGCGCGGCCGGTACGGCGATCTTCATCGCGATCATGTCCGCCACGTCGGCGGGCCTGCTCACCGACGGGCTCACCGAGGTCAACGCCCAGGCGGGCGGCGTCCACGCGGCCTTCCTGGTCGGCGCGGTGGTCTCCGTCGTGGCCTTCGCGCTGACCTTCCTGGTGCGGCGCTCGCAGGCCGCCGCGCCGCAGGACGCGCCCGCCGCCGTCCACTAGGACGTCGCGGGGCCCGCGGGGGTCGCGGACACGGGAGGGGGCGTCGGGGGACCGGTCTTCACGGACCGGCTCCCCGGCGCCCCTCTCGGCTTCGCGCCTCCCCACGCGGTCGGCTGCCCGCCCCGGCCTCGGCTACGACGTGCGGGGGCGTACCGCGTCGGCCGCCAGCGTGCCCAGCAGGGACAGCGACTGCGCGCTGGGCGAGCCCGGTTCGGCGTGGTAGACCACCAGCTCCTGGCCCGGCGCCGACCTCACGTCGAAGGCGTGCAGGCTCAGCTCCAGCGGGCCCACCTCCGGGTGGGCGAAGCGCTTGGTCTCCAGCCTCTTGCCGCGCACGCCGTTGCGCCGCCACAGCCGGGCGAAGTCGGGGCTCTGCGCCTCCAGTTCCCCGACGACCTCGCGGACGCGGGGGTGGTCGGGCCAGGCGCCCTCGGCCAGGCGCAGGCCCTCCACCGTGTTCGCGGCGACGGCCGGCCAGTCGGGGTAGAACGCGCGGGATTCGGGGTCCAGGAACACCGCCCTCGCCAGGTTCCGCGAGAAGGGGAAGCCCCGGAGGAGCCGCTCGGCCAGGGGATTGCAGGCCAGCACGTCGTAGGCGCGGCCCAGGACCAGCGCCGGGGTGTCGTGCCAGGCGCCCATGAGGCCGAGGAGCGAGGGGTCGGCGCGCTCCGCGGGGGCGGGCGCCTCCGGCCGCGGGACCAGCCCGGCGAGCCGGTACAGGTGCAGGCGGCCGTCGCCGTCCAGGTGCAGGGCCTGTCCGAGCGCGTCCAGGATCTGCGGTGAGGGCCGGGTCTCACGGCCCTGTTCCAGTCGTGTGTAGTAGTCGGCGCTCATTCCGGCCAGCAGCGCCACCTCCTCGCGCCGCAGCCCGGCGACGCGGCGGTGTCCGTGGACGGGCAGGCCCACCGCACGCGGTGTGAGCCGCGCGCGTGCGCTCCGGAGGTAGTCGCCCAGTGATGGGGAGTCCATGACGACCAGGGTAGGGCTTCGCGGCCCGGTGTTCCTGGGTGCGCTCCACCCAGGAACACCGCGGTCTTCCTGGCCCGCGGTGGCCCGCCCAGACTGGGACACGTCCAGTCGACCCAGGAGGAGGACGGCCATGAACGACCAGAGGACGGCCACGAGCGACCAGGATCGGGAGACGGCCCGCAAGGTGATCGTCGTGACGGGGGCCAGCAGCGGGATCGGCGAGGCGGCGGCGCTGCGCCTCGCCGCCGAGGGGCACCACGTGGTGCTCGGGGCGAGGCGGGAGGAGCGCCTGCGCTCACTCGTCCGGGACATTCGCGACTCCGGCGGCAGCGCCGAGCACCGGAGCCTCGACGTCACCGACCCCGACAGCGTCCGGGAGGTGCTCGACGCCACCGTGCGCGAACAGGGGCGTGTGGACGCCCTCGTCAACAACGCCGGGGTCATGCCGCTGTCCCGGATGGACGCGCTGCTGGTGGACGAGTGGGACCGGATGGTCGACGTCAACGTCAAGGGGCTGCTGCACGGTGTGGCCGCGGCGCTCCCGCACTTCCAGCGCCAGGGTTCGGGGCACTTCGTGACCGTCGCCTCGATCGGCGCGCACGAGGTCGTGCCCACGTCGGCGGTGTACTCGGGGACCAAGTTCGCCGCGTGGGCGATCACCGAGGGGCTGCGGCTCGAACTCGACCCGGGCATCAGGGTGACCACGGTCTCCCCGGGCGTGGTCGAGAGCGAGCTGGCGGACCACATCACCGACCCGGGCGCGCGGGAGGCGATGCGCACCTACCGCAGGAACGCGCTGTCCGCCGACGCGATCGCCCGGGCGATCGCGTTCGCCCTCGACCAGCCCGCGGACGTGGACGTCAACGAGATCATCGTCCGGCCCGCCGCCCAGCGCTGAGCGGGGCCCGGACGCGGGCGGACCTACTACGGGCGCGGCTTCGCGGGGTCCTCGGCCCGGGAGGGGCCGTGCCCGTCGCCTCCGTCTCGTGCGGCGGGGTCCGCCCGTCGCCGACGTGGTCCTGCACCCACTCCACCACCGGCGAGCTGTCCCGCATCATCAGCCGGAGGCCGGGTCCGAGGGGGTCAGCGCCAGTGGCGGCCCGGCGGACGGCCCCGGGACGGGGTCGGCCACGATGTCGGACCAGGGCAGGTCCACGGCGGAGGTCCCGGCGGCGAGGGCGGCCGCGGCCAGCCTCAGCGTCAGCGGCAGCCGCCCGCAGCGGTCGGCGATCCGGGCGACCAGCGCCAGCTCCGCGGCTCGGGCCCACATCCCGGCCACGGACAGGAACAACTCGACCGAGGACTCCTCCGACAGCACGTCGAGTGGGAGGGGACGGGCGCCGAACAGCGCGACCAGCCCCGTCAACGGGTGCCGACTGGTGATCAGCACGACGCTGCCCCGGCCGGTGGGCAGCAGGGGAGCGAGCTGTTCGGCCGAGGCGGCGTCGTCGAACAGGAACAGCAGGCGCTGGTCGGCCGTCACCGACCGGAAGAGCTTGGCGAGCTCGCCGGCACCGGTTGGCAGGCCCCGGGGGCCCGCGCCCAGGCCGCGCAGCAGCTGGCGCAGCGCGTCGTCGGGCCGGGTGGGCTCCTCCCCGGAGGCGGACCCGCGCAGGTCCACGTAGAGCTGGCCGTCGTGGAAGTGGTCCCGGACGGCGTGGCTCCAGTGCAGGGCCAGCGCGGTCTTGCCGACGCCGGAGACCCCGGTGAGGAGGAAGACCGCGGGCCAGCGGTCGGCCTTCCGGTCGTCGTCCAGCGCCCGGTCGAGCACGGACAGCTCCGCCGCGCGTGCGTCCGCCGTCCGGCTCGGCCGTGAGCAGGTCCAGGTGCAGCTGCCGGAGCCGGGCGCCGGGGTCGGTGCCCAGTTCGTCGGCCAGCCTCTCGCGCAGCGCCGCGTAGACCTCCAGTGCCTCCCCGGTGCGTCCGCAGGCGTGCAGGGCCGACATCAGCAGGCCGGTGAAGCGTTCGTGGGTCGGGTGCTCCGCGCACAGCGAGAGCAGTTCGGGGACGGCGGCGGCCCCGCGGCCGAGGTCGATCTCGGCGCCGTACAGCTCCACCAGGGCGTGCAGCCGCCTCTCCTCCAGGGCCGGGCGCGCGTGGGCGGCGAGCGCCGGTGTGACGCCGCCCAGCGCAGGGCCCGTCCACAGTGACAGCGCGGTGCGCAGGGTCCGGGCCGCCTCGGCGGGGCGGTCGGCGGCCCGCTCGGAGTGCGCGCGCACCAGGAGCCGCTCGAACACGCCGCTGTCCGTGGCCTCGGCCGCCACGGTCATCCGGTAGCCGCAGGTGCTCCGGACGATCGTGTCCGCGTCCAGGACCTTACGGAGTCCGTGCACGTGCACCTGAAGCTGGGACCGTGCGCTGCGCGGCGGGTGTTCGCCCCAGACCAGGTCGATGAGCCGGTTGTCGGAGACGACGGTGTCGGGCTGCAGGAGGAGGGCGGCCAGGACGGTACGCCTTTTGGGCCCTCCCGCGCTGACCGGACGTCCTTCGGAGTGCACCTCGACAGAACCGAGCATTCGGTACCGAATCCCTGACAGATCGGTCTCCACTCATGAACTCCCTGACGCGCGATGAATACTCCGCTGCGCAACGTCGCGGAGCATACGACACTCGTCGGCGCACCGTCCACCTGCGTGAGGGGAGAGTACGGAGAGTGTCCGGGGCGGCTCTGAGATGACCTGGGGCTTTGGTTTTCGGTCCATTGAGGACTTGTTTCGCTAATGGTCACAAACCATACGAAGAAGGGCAGAGGTCGGGCGGCCCCGGCGAGAACCGGCCGGGGCCGCCCGGAAGCGGGCCGGTCAGCCGCAGTTGGTGCCCTCGTCGCCGCCCTGGGTGCCGGTGATACGGCCCATCCAGTCCACGCACCTGCCTGCCGCGTTCAGGTAGATCGGACCGGCGTAGGTGGTGAAGTAGCCGCCGTTGTAGTCCGCCACGGGAGCCGCCGCCGACGCCGGTGACGCCAGTGCCAGCGAGCCGGTGGCCAGGGCCGCCGTGAGCAGGGCGGCGGTCCGGAACTTCTTGAACATGGGGGAGTCTTCCGTCCTAGGTACCGGCACCCGCTCCGTGCGGACGCCGGGAAGGACTGTGACACGGTCCGCTTCGCACCGGCTTCGGTTCCGCTTCGCACCGGCTTCGTGCGCCGCCGCGGACCCGGGCCCTCCCTGGAACGCGGCGCTGTGGAAGGAGGCCTCGTCCTCGCCCCGGCCGTCAGGGGAGCAGGGTGAGACGACGGGGAACCATGGGACTCCGATCCTGGCGGCGCGCCGGACCGTCGGGAGCCACCGGACCGCCGGGAACCACGGACCGCTGGGAACACCGTGCCACCAGGACTACGTGCGTCCCTGCTCGTAGACGCTCAGGTGCGTGTACGCCAGCGAGAACAGCGGCGTGGGTACGCCCAGCTCCCTCCCCCGGGAGACCAGGTCGCCGACGATGTGGTCGGCCTCCACCGGGTTGCCGTGGATCAGGTCCCAGTACATCGAGGTCGTGGTGGAGGCCGTGGTGTTGGCGATGATCGCGTCGGCCCTCTCGCGCGCCGCCTCGCCCGGCGGGTGACCGGAGGCGGTGGCCACGGCGATGGCCTCGGCGAACACCGCGGCGGTGAACTCCTGGCCGCCGGGCGCGCTGTTGACCCGGCCGATGGGGCCGCGCATCAGGCAGGTGCACACGCCCAGGGTCGCCAGGAACACCCACTTGTCCCACAGCTCCTGGCGGATGTCCGCGGCGGAGGTGGCGGTGTGGTCCCCGGTGTCCAGCGCGGCGTGCACGTCCTGCGGTGCGACGACGGGGTGCTCGCCCAGCGGCCCGTAGACCAGTTGGCCCATGGTGCCGACCTGGACGATCTCCCCCTGGTCGCCCAGGCGCGTCATCACCATGGCGACGCCGCCGTAGACCCGGTCGGCGCCGAAGCGCTCGACCAGGGCGTCGACGTGGCGCATGCCGTTGAGGAAGGGCAGCACCGCCGTCCGCGGGCCCACGGCGGGGGACAGGTCCTTGAGAGCCTCGTCGAACCCGTACGACTTGACGGCCACGATCACCACGTCGTAGCCGGGGCCCACCTGGTCAGCGGTGACCGCGCGGACCGGCACCGCCTCCACCCGTCCCCGCACGTCGCGCACGCGCAGGCCGTGCTCGCGCAGGAGCGCGGCGCGGGCGGGGCGGACGAGGAAGTCCACGTCCCGGCCCGCCCGGACCAGGTGCGCTCCGAAGTAGCCGCCGACCGCTCCGGCTCCCACGACAAGAATCCTCATGCTGCTCCCACCCGGTGGTTGCACGACAACGGACAACGTAGGGCCATGGGATCTGCCGTGGCAAGAGTGCGGCCGTACGGACGCACCGCCCCGTCCTCCGCCGGGTGTTGCCAGCGCGGCCCGGTGCGCCACAGGATGGGTGCTGCCGACGGTCCCAGGGGCCGTACCGACGGGCGGGAGGCAGGACATGACCGGTTCGACGACATCCAGCACCGTGGACGACATCCTCCGGCGCAGCGCGGCACGCACCCCCGGGCGTACCGCGCTGGTCTTCGGCGGGCGCACCTGGACCTACGCCGACCTGGACGCCACGGTCACCCGCGCCGCCGCACGCCTGCTCGGCCTCGGCGCGGTCCGGGGCGACCGGGTCGCGGCCTACGGCAGGAACTCCGACGCCTACCTCGTCGGGTTCCTGGCCTGCGCCCGGGCGGGACTGGTCCACGTGCCGGTCAACTTCGCCCTCCAGGGGGAGGAACTGGCCTACCTGCTGGAGCAGTCGGGCAGCACCATCGTCCTGGCCGACCCCGCCCTGCGCTCGGCCGTGGACGCGCTGCGCGCCGAGACCGGGGTGGAACAGGTGCTGGAGCTGCGCGAGGGACCCGGCTCGCTGCTCGCCGACAGCCTGGAGGGGCCGGTGCCCGAACTGGACACCGAGGTCCGCGACACCGACCTGGTGCAGCTGCTGTACACCTCCGGCACCACCTCCCGCCCCAAGGGCGCGATGATGACCCACCGGGCGCTCGTGCACGAGTACCTGTCCTGCGTGGCGGGCCTGGACCTGTCCGCCGACGACGAGCCCCTGCACGCCATGCCGCTCTACCACAGCGCGCAGATGCACGTCTTCCTCATGCCGTGGCTGGCGGTCGGGGCGCGCAACACCCTGGTGGAGTCCCCCGACCCCGCCGACCTGCTGGAGCGGATCGAGACGGCGGGGCACGGGGCCTTCTTCGCCGCGCCCACGCTGTGGGTGGCGATGGCGGGCCACCCCGACTTCGCCCGGCGCGACCTGTCGAGCCTGCGCAAGGCCTACTACGGGGCCTCGGTCATGCCCGGCCCGGTGCTGGACAGGCTGCGCTCGACCCTGCCCGGCCTGGGCTTCTACAACTGCTTCGGGCAGAGCGAGATCGGCCCGCTGGCCACGGTCCTGCGCCCCGAGGAGCACGACGCGCGCCCCGCCTCCGCGGGCCGCTCCGCCCTGTTCGTGGAGCTGAGGGTGGTGGACGGCCAGGGGCGCGACGTCGCACCGGGCGAGCTGGGTGAGGTGGTGTACCGGTCGCCGCAGCTGTGCCAGGGCTACTGGGACAAGCCCGAGGAGACCGAAGCGGCCTTCCGGGACGGCTGGTTCCACTCCGGCGACCTGGTGCGCGCCGACGCCGAGGGCTACATCGAGGTGGTGGACCGGATCAAGGACGTCATCAACACCGGCGGCGTGCTGGTGGCCTCCCGCGAGGTGGAGGACGTCCTGTACACCCACCCCGGGGTGGCCGAGGCCGCGGTGGTCGGTGTGCCCGACGAGAGGTGGATCGAGGCGGTGACCGCGTTCGTGGTGCCCACCGGGGAGGCCGACCCCGAGACCCTGCCCGACGACCTGGTGAAGCACGTGCGCGCCCGCCTGGCGGCGTTCAAGGCGCCCAAGGAGGTACGGGTGGTGGCCGGGCTGCCGCGCAACGCCTCCGGCAAGATCCTCAAACGCGAGCTGCGCGAACGCATGGCCTGACGGGTTCAGGGACAGGTCCCCGCCCCCGAGCCCGCAGGCAGGCGACCGCGACGGGTCCGCGCGGCCGAGAGCCGGAGGGGAGGCTGCTCGTCGGCGGCTCAGGCCGCGTGGTCGGGCGCCTCCCCGGCGTAGCGGGCGGCCAGGGTGTGGAAGGCCAGCTTGGGCTCCCAGTGGCCGTCGTCCGGGGACAGCCCCGACTCCAGCGGCGGCGGGCGCACGATCCCGAAACTGGCCATGTCCTGGTCGCGGGCGGGGTCGGGGGAGTAACGGCAGTCCCCCTCGATGAACATGCACACGAACGCCCCGTGCACCTCCTCGGTCTCGAACACGTCCAACAGGTCGCCGATGAGGTCGGCCTGCACCCGCTCGTCGCGGACGTGCCCGCCTCTGACCCTGCGGTCCTCCAGGTCGCTCCAGTCCAGGATGTCCGAGCCCGAGCCGCCCTTGTCCCGGGCACCCGCGTAGGAACAGCAGCCGAACTCGGTGACGACCACCGGCTTGCCGTGGGCGCGCAGCCGGCGTAGCCCCTGTCGGTAGGTGCGGCGGGTGAGTTCGTCCAGGTAGTAGTCGACGCCGACCACGTCGAACGGTGCCCAGTCCACGGTCTCCCAGGCGCCGGAACCATAGGTGAGCGGCCCCTGGAACCTCGCGCGTGCGGTGCCCGCCAGTTCGCGCAACAACCGGTTGAGTCTGCGGTCGAACCACGGCAGCAGGGGGAAGAGCAGCCCCAGCGCGCGCGTTCGTCGGTCGAGGTCGCGGCCCGGCAGCACTCCGGTGGCGAACACGCTGATCTCGCAGCCCACGTTGAGGCCGACCCGCCCGGGGTGGTCGCGGCGCAGCCGTTCGGCGGCCTCCGCGGCCCGGCCCAGGTGGGCCGTGAGCTCCCGGGGCGCCGCGTCGACCAGGCGGGGCTGGATCCACACGTACAGCCCCCGGTCCAACGCCAGGCGCGCCGCCTCCTCCAGCCGCCCGGGGTCCTCGCCGAACACGGTGACCGCCGTGCAGTGCAGGTCCTCGCGGATCACCCGCATCTCCTGGTCCACCACCTCCGGACGCCACCGCCGCCGGGAGCTCTGGCCGGGCAGGTAGCTGGAGCCGACGTCGTACAGGATCCCCTTCTGGACCAGGGGTCGGCGCGGCCCGTCCGCATCCGAGAACGGGTCGTCCGCCCGGCCGCGGACGTGGCCGTGCAGCAGGTAGACGGCCCAGAAGGCGATCAGAGCCGGGGCGAAGGAGAGCAGCGCCTGCCACAGTTCCGGAGCGGAGAGCAGGCGCAGGCCCAGGCCGTCGGAGAGCACACCGACGGCGGTCAGGGCCGTTCGCGCGGCCAGCGGCGTCCACACCTCCCCGGTGGTCGTTCTCAGGGCTCCGAGGAACAGGCCCAGGAGGAACACCTCGCCGGAGCGTTCCGGCGTATCGGTGACCGCGGCGACGAAGAGCGTGTACAGGGCGGCCTGGCCCAGAAGGGCCACCCAGGGGGAGAACCGGTGGCCCAGGTGGTGCTGCGCGTAGCCGCGGAAGACCAGCTCCTCGGGCAGGATCTGGGCCGCCAGGAGCAGGGGGAGGAGGACGACCAGGGTCAGAACGGCGTCCCCGGTCGCACCGGTGTCCAGGGAGGCCGCGCCCAGGGCCGACGCCGCGCCCAGGAGCAGGGCCGAGGCGAGGAGGACGGCGAACGCGCCGGTCAGCGGGACGAACCATCTCCCGGGTGCGAGGCCGAGCGCGGAGGTCGGCGCGCGGTCCAGGAAGCGGCGTGCGGCCCACAGCAGCGGCGGGACCAGCGCCGTGCAGAGGGCGGCCCGCACGGCCAGGGCGGCGGGGGAGCCGGGGTCCCCGGCGGAACCCGGAGCCAGCGTCGAGGCGGCCGCGGCGAGCACACCGACCAGGGTGGCGGCACCGGACACCAGGACGGTCAGGGCCACGGGGCCCATCCGGGGGCGTGCGGCCGTCGAGGCGGGGGATCCGGTGTCGGATGGGTGTGTGGAGTGGGGTTCGTTCGGCATGGCCGCCTTCCCGGGGGTAAACTCCGTACGGCGTTCGACATTCTTCGAACAGTGTACGGAGTTTTTTCGAGGAGGCAAGAGTGGCGTACGTCCACGACCCCACGGCCACGCTCGAACTGCTGTGGGACGGCCCCCAGCGGCCCCGGCGCGGCCCGCGGCACAACCTCACCGTGGAGCGCGTCGTCGAGGCCGCCATGGAGGTCGCGGAGGAGGAGGGCGTCGACGCGTTGTCCATGCGCAGGGTCGCCGCCCGGCTCGGCGTGGGCGCCGCCACGCTCTACACCTACGTTCCCGACAAGTCGGCCCTGATCGCCCTGATGGTGGACACGATGGTCGGCCAGGCGGTCCTGCCCCACACCCGCACCGGCACCTGGCGGGAGAAGGTCTGGTCATGGGCCCACGAGGACCTGCGCTCCTACCGTGAGCACCCCTGGCTCGTCGAACTCACGGACACGGGACAGCCGGTCGGCCCGCACACCTTCGCCTGGGTCGACTCCGCCGTGCGGGTCTTCGACGGCACCGGGCTGAGCGGCCACGAGGCGTTCACCGTCGTCGAGGCCGTGGACGGCTACGTCCGCGGGCACGTCGCCCTGGTGGTCCAGGCGGACCGGGCCGAGGCCTGGACCACTCCCGACGGGCGCACGTGGGACACGGTCCAGGAGGCCTTCCTGGCCGCCCGCGCGGGCGGGGCGGGGCGCTATCCGGCCATCGAACGCATGACCACCGCGGGCCCGACCCCGGAGGAGGCCTTCTCGCAGGGGCTGGACTGGCTCCTGGACGGAGTCGAGCTGCGCGTGCGCTCCCGCGCCGCCGAACAGCCCTAGCGTTCCGACCGTGTCCCCGCGGCCCGACACGGCTGCGGGGGTGCTTGCGCGTGCACCGGCCTCCCCGGAACCTGGGACGGTTCGGGGCGAGACCCTGGCCGCCGCGGGTGACCAGGGCCGATACGGCCGTGCGGACCACCCCGTGTCTCCGGGTCGGGCGGTCCGCGGCTGACGAGGGGGTGACGCCGTGAGTGGCGAGGACAGCACGAGGGCCGTGGTCATGGCGTTGGCGGCCAATCTCGGGATCGCCGTGACCAAGTTCGTGGCCTATCTCCTGACCGCCTCGTCGGCGATGCTCGCCGAGTCGGTGCACTCCGTGGCCGACTCCGGCAACCAGCTCCTGCTGTTGGTCGGAGGGCGGCGGGCCAGGCGCACGGCCACACGGGAACACCCCTTCGGCTTCGGCCACGAGCGCTACGTCTACGCCTTCCTGGTGGCGATCGTGCTGTTCACCCTCGGCGGGCTGTTCGCCCTGTACGAGGCCTGGGAGAAGATCCGCGACCCGCACCCGATCACCTCCTGGCAGTGGCTCCCCGTCGTGGTACTGCTGGTGGCCGCCGTCCTGGAGTCGACGGCGCTGCGCACCGCGATGCGCCAGACCAGGACGGCGCGCGCCCGGGTGGGATGGTTCGGCTTCATCCGCCGCACCAAGGCCCCGGAACTGCCGGTGATCCTGCTGGAGGACACCGGCGCCCTCATCGGCCTGGCCTTCGCCCTGGCCGGGGTCAGCCTCACCCTGATCACCGGCAACGGAGTCTGGGACGGGCTCGGCTCGGGGGCCATCGGCCTGTTGCTCATGGTGTTCGCGGTGGTCCTGGCGGTGGAGATGAAGAGCCTGCTCATCGGTGAGTCGGCCAGTGAGGAGCATGTCCGCCGCATCCGCGGGGCCATCCTGGACTGCGCGGACATCGACGCCGTCATCCACATGCGCACGATGCACCTGGGCCCCGAGGAGCTGCTGGTCGCGGCCAAGGTGGCCGTGGACGCCGAGGACGACGCCCGCCGCGTCACCGCCGCCATCGACGAGGCGGAGCGGCGCATCCGCGAGGCGGTGCCCATCGCCACGATCATCTACATCGAACCCGACCTGCTGCGTCCGCAGCCAGCGGACTGAGGCGCCCCGGAACCGCAGGAGCCGTGCCCTCACCGGGGTCGGGGAGTTCTTTTTCGGGGCGCGCCCGCCCTGTGCCCTGGTTTTTTTAGGCAGCTTTTATATTCACCGGAAAAACAAATCGAACTCATGTTCGAGTAAAATTAACATTGCCTGAAAAGGCGTGGTCGGTGTGTGGGAGCGGGGTCGATGCCGACACGTGTAGCGCCAATGAGCAGGGAGAACGGTCCGCTGTGCCCGTCGGGGATGCGGGATGCCCTGCGGGACGCGGGCGCTTTTCCCGTGCTTTTCCGGTCACCGAAAGCGAGCGCTGGGACGTTTCCTTCCTCATGGCGAAAAATTTTCTCTCCGCGGCTTTTGGGTCCATTCCTGAGGGAACGTACTCCTCACATCGCGATCATCCCCCGCCGGATCCCAGCCTCCTACCTCGACCGACAGCGCGGCTGTGCCGTCGGCTCACCGCCCTCCAGGCAGACACCAGGAACCGAACAGGACACGACACCGGGGGCTTCCTCTTGTCCATCAACGTTCCCCAAGCGACACACGAGACCTCTGACCGCACACCCGTCATCCCCAGACCACGCAGACCGGCCTGGGACGAGGACCCCTCCGCCGAGGACATACTCGTCGAACTCCACGGTCTGGACAGGGACGATCCGCGGGCCGACGACCTGTGCGAACAGGTCGTGGTCCTCTACCAACCGCTGGTCAACAAGCTCGCACGCCGCTACAACGGCCGCGGCGAACCGTTGGACGACCTGCAACAGACCGCCATGCTGGGGTTGGTCAAGGCCATCCACGGCTACAACCCCGACCGCGGCAAACCGTTCATCTCCTACCTGATGCCCACGGTCACCGGCGAGATCAAGCGGCACTTCCGCGACCACACCTGGGCCGTGCGCGTGTCCAGGCGCCACCAGGAGAACCGGATCAAGCTGCGCCAGGCGCTCAACGACTTCCAGCAGGCCCACGCGCGCACGCCCACGATCCACGAACTCTCCGAGGAGATGGGGCTGCCCGAGGCCGAGGTCAGCGAACTCATCCAGGTCTCGGAGTCCTACCGCTCCCTGTCGCTGGACGCCCCGGACACCTCCGACGCCGACGGCCAGGAGGGGACCCGGCTGGAGGACCACCTGGGCAGGGAGGACGGGGACCTGGAACTGGTGGTCCAGCGCGAGTCGCTCAAGCCCGCCCTGGCCCGCCTGCCCGAACGCGAGCGCGAGATCCTCAGGCTCCGCTTCTTCGGCGACCACACCCAGTCCGAGATCGCCGACTGCCTCGGCTACTCGCAGATGCACGTGTCCCGGCTCCTCAACGGCGTCCTGGGACAGCTGCGCGAGGAGATGGGACAGGACAGGCGCGATCACGGATGAGGCGCACGGTGCCGCCGTGAGGACGCCACGGGAGCCGTCCTTTCACGGACACTGTCCGCGCCGAACGTCACCGGGATCGTCTACCGTGCCGCCATGGCCACCGCACCGCTGACCGCCCGGGCCTTCCTGGCACGCCTCGACGAGCACCGCAGCGACGAGGAACTCCACAAGTACCAGCGCTACTTCCGCTTCGAGGCCGGAGACCAGCCCGACGACGACTACTTCGTCGGCGTCCGCATGGGCACGGTGTTCTCCCTGGCCAAGGAGTTCGTGGACATGCCCCTCGACCAGATCGAGGAGCTGATGGACAGCCCCGTGCACGAGGCCCGGGCCGGGGCGATGAGCATCATGGAGAAGAAGGCCCGCCACCGGCGCAGCACGCCCGACCAGGTCGCCGCGCTCGCCGAGCTGTACCTGCGCCGCCACGACCGCGTCAACAACTGGGACCTGGTGGACCTGGCGGCGCACCACGTCCTGGGCCGCCATCTGCGGGACCGCCCCCGCGAGGTCCTGTACACCCTGGCGCGCTCGGACGTCCCGTGGGAGCGGCGCACCGCGATCGTGGCGACGGCGCACTTCATCGCCCACGACGACCTCGACGACGCCTTCGCCCTGTCGGAGAGGCTCCTGGGCGACGACCACGAACTGGTGCAGAAGGCGGTGGGGTGGATGCTCCGCGCCGCGGGCGACAAGGACCGGGAACGGCTGCTGGCCTTCCTCGACGTCCACGCCGCGCGAGCCCCGCGCCCCCTGCTGCGCGCCGCGATCGAGAAGCTCGACTCCGGTCGGCGTGCCCACTACCGTTCCCTGTGAGCGCGCCGACGAACGAGTGAGGAACGCTGCCATGCCCCCCGACGCGATGCGCGACCTGCTCCGCGAGCGCCTGCTGTCGCGCGCCAGGGCCGACGACTCCGTCGTGGGAGCCGCGCTCACCGGCTCCTGCGCCGACGGAGCGGCCGACCAGTGGTCGGACATCGACCTCGTCCTCGCCGTGCGCGACGGCCGCGATGGGGTGCCCGCGTCCTGGACGGCCTGGCTCCACGGGGAGTTCGGCACGCTGCACCACTGGGACCTGCCCGTCCCCGGCCCCCGCCTCATCCGGGTGTTCCTCCTGCCCGGCTGTCTGGAGGTGGACGTCGCCTTCGTCCCCGAGAGCGAGTTCGGCCCCCGCGGCCCCCAGTGGCGGACGGTCTTCGGGCGCGCCCGGGAGCTCGAACCCTTTCCGGAACCGGACGCGGACACGCTGATCGGCCACTCCTGGCACCACGCCCTGCACGCCCGTGTCTGCGTCGAACGCGGACGCCTGTGGCAGGCCGAGCACTGGATCGGTCGTCTGCGCGAGCAGACGGTGGCGTTGGCGTGCCTGAGGCTGGGCCACCCCACGGTGTTCAACAAGGGCGCGCACCTGCTGCCCGCCGAGTTCACCGACTCCCTGGAGGCCACACTCGTCCGCGCGCTCACCGGGGAGGAACTGCTCCGGGCCCTCGGCGCCCTGACCGCGCTGCTGGTCACCGAGATCGCGTGGGTCCGGCCGGAACTGGCGGACGCGCTGGGGCCCGAACTCGGGAGCGCCACCTCGGCCGGCGGGCGCTGAACGGCGCCGGGCCCCGCCGGGGGCACGGCGCCGGATCCGCTACTCGGAGGGTTCGGGCAGGGGCGGGCACTCGATGGTCGGATTGACCCCCATGTAGTTCAACGGCCCGACGAAGATGGTGCCGACGGTGTGGCCCAGCGTCGAGCACGAGGTCTCGTCGTCGCTGAACAGACCGCGCTGGAACGCGGCGATCAGACCGATGAGCAGCCACAGGACGACGAGGGTCGAAAGAACGATGCGTACTCGCACTCTCTGCCTCCAGGGGATTGGGGGTGGGAGGTCGTGTTGTCTTCGCCAGAGACCTACCCGCGAGACGCGACGTTTCACCCGGTCCCGTCTCCCGCTTCTCCGGAGACCCGTCCCTCCGCCGAACCCGCGCCGTCCCCTGCTCAGGGCCACACGTCGAACCGCCACCTGGTGGAGCCGTGCGGCAGCTCCGAGACCGGGAAGGCGAACACCGTGGACGGGGGGCCAGGGGCCGCGTCTGGGGCTGGAGAACACGTCGCGCTCCTCGGGCCTGGCCTGAACGAGCGGACCACACCAGCCGTGCGCACCGACACTCAGGCTGCGGCCAGCGCGGTGTGTCGCGTGCGCACCGCGAAGGCGGTGAACACCACCGCGGCGGCCACGGCCGTGGCGAGCATGACCGCGGTCATGCTGGCCAGACTCACCGGGCCGGTCAGCCCGGCGGTCGAGGCCAGGCCGGAGCCGATGCCGAATTGGAGCGTGCCCAGCAGGGCCGAGCCGCTTCCGGCGATCTTCGGCGGCTGCCCGTCCAGGGCCAGCGCGGTGGCGTTCGGCGACACCAGTCCGGTGAACACCATCATCACGAACAGCGCGGCGGTCACCGTCACCAGGCTCGCTCCGCCCGAGGCCCCCAGGGCCGCCAGCGCGGCCACCGAGGCGATCGACCCGGCCAGGCCCAGGAACAGGCGGCGGTGGATCTCGACCCGGCGGATCAGGTAGGCGTTCAGCTGGTTGCCGATGATCATCCCGAGCGTGGTCACCGCGAACACCAGGCTGAACTCCTGGGCGCTGGCCCCGAAACGGGAGTTGGCCACGAACGAGAACGTCGAGATGTAGGTGAAGCTCATCCCGAAGCTCAACGCGAGCGTGAGCGTGGGAGCGGTGAAGCGGACGTCGCGCAGCAGGCGGCCGAACACGCGCAGCTGTGCCCGCGGGCTGACCCGCTCGCGCTGCTCGGGCGGCAGGCTCTCGGGCAGGCCGAACAGCACCAGGGCGAAGGTCGCCAGCCCGGTCGCGCCGAGCACGGCGAAGAGCAGCTGCCAGGGCCCGAAGAAGAGCAGCTGGCCGCCCAGGATCGGACCGAGCATGGGCGCCAGGCCGGAGAGCAGCACCAGCCGGGAGAAGAAGGTGGCGGCGGCGTCGCCGTCGAACACGTCCCGCACGATCGCGCGGGAGATCACCAGTCCGGCCGCGGCCGACAGCCCCTGGCCGAAGCGCAGCAGGCTGAACATCTCCACGCTGCTCACCGTCGCGATGGCGAGGGTGGTGGCGGTGAACACGCCGATGCCGACCAGCAGCGGTGCGCGGCGCCCCCACCGGTCGCTGAGCGGTCCGATGACGAGCTGGCCCAGGGCCAGACCGGCCATCACCGAGGTCAGGGTGAGCTTGACGCTGGCCTCGCTGGTGCCCAGGTCGGAGGCGATCTGGGGCAGCGCGGGCAGGTACAGGTCGGTGGCGAGCGGGCCGATCGCGGACAGCACGCCGAGGACGAGGACGAGCAGCAGCGTGCGGCGGCGCGTCCGGGCCGTGGCGGCGGTGGTGTCCTGGCGGGCCGGTCCGGCCTGCGCCGGCACGTCCTGGTGGTTCAGGGGGTCGTGGGTGGACGGGACGTTCTGGGTGTCCGGGACGACCTGGACGTCCGTGGTGATCGGGGCACGACGATTCGGACGTGCGGAAGCAAGGGTCACCGAGGCTCCAACGCGGGGAGAGGTATCGACAAGCGGTGCGCGGTACGCGGGGGCGCCGTGAACCGCCTTCGGGCGGGGCGCCAGCAGAAGTCCCATGAGCGGACCAGAGGGTCCCGGGATCACTTCCGCCTCCAACACAAGGCTAGGAGCAAGCAATCCCCGCTTTACCCAACACGTCGAGTGATCCGAATTACGGTGCCGGAACGCCCTGCTGGTAAAGGGATTCGGTTCGCTGTGACGACGCCCATGCGGGGAGGGGACGCTATCGGGCCGCCGAGTTCCGCTCGTCCTCCCGGTCGGGTGGTGCTCGATTCGAAATGGTTACCCGGCGGTAGTTCCGCTGGGCGAAACGCGCCTTTCGGTGTCGCACGTCCTGTGAAGAAAAGAGCGTCCGGGGAGGGTGGATCCCAGGAGCTCACAGGCTTCCGTGCGCGGGGACCCGCTCCCCGGCGTCGCCGTCGTGCGACGGCCGTGTGTGGGCCGGAAGGCCGACCGGTATTTCGGGGCGGTGCGGGCCGCGCGGTGTGGAACGCCCCATCGAAGAAAGGCTTTCCGCGGCCAGGAGATGCCTTCGGTGTCTCCTTTCCGATGGCTTTTCATGGGAGGGGGAGTTCTCGTGGGCGGAGAGTCTTTCCATGCCGCCGGTTCGCATGGGTGGCTCCGGATGCGGGGAGGCGATTCCCGTATCCCGTTCCGGGGCTTGTACAGGATCGTGCGCCGTGTACGGAGAACCGCCGGGTGGACCCGCCCTGGTCGGCTCGTCCCGGTCTGACAGCCGTTTGGCAGCCTCCTGGCAGAGCGGTCCGGCACGTTCGTCCCGGAGGTGTTTCGCGATGATGTTCATCGAGTTGTTCGTCCCCAAGGGCTCCCTCGCACCGGAACGGATCCGCCGACTGGCCGAGCGCCTGGGCACCGTGACCGAGCTGACCGAGGGAGTCGGGAGCGCGGGTGCGGGGCCGCAGTTCCAGGGCCCGGTCCAGGTGTTCGGCCGCCTCGCCGTGCCGACCGGCCCGTAGGGCGTCGCGTCCCCGCCGTTCCCCGGTGCGGCCGCATACCGGGAACAGCGGAATGGCAATTCCCATAAGGCGTGTGCTACTCTGGCCGGGTAAGGGTTTATGGGGAAAGAAAAATTGTCTTCCCTCGGCCTTGTTCCCGGCTGATTTCGGGTTATTCTCGGCATATGCCAAGCCCCTTTTCTCCCGTTGTGCTGTCCGCGTCCGTCATGACCCATCCCCGCAGGATCGCCGACGCGCGCCGCGTCCTGGACTCCCTGGGGATCGCGGACGCCTGCATCGCCGTGGACCCCGAGCCCGACGGGCCGCCCAGTTCCCTGCGCGCCTCCCAGGTCGCCTTCTCCAGCGCGGAACGCTTTGACTCCACCCACCACCTCGTCCTCCAGGACGACGTCCGCGTCTGCGCGGATTTCGCCGATTCCGTGCGCGCCGCGGCGGAAAGGCATTCCGGGGCCGCGCTCTCCCTTTTCGTGGAATGGGGTTCGCGCACCGCCTATCTGGCCCGGTGGGCGGTGTTCACCGGCGCCGGAGCCGTCCCGGTGGTCAACCCCTACATGCCCACGCTGGCCCTGCTCCTGCCGCGGGACCTGGCCGTGGACATGGGCCGCTTCATGGCGGACGCCGAGGGCCGCTCCGACGACCGAGCCGCCCTGCGGTTCCTGCGGGAGCGCGGCACCTCCACCCTGGTCGCGGCGCCCAACCTGGTCGAGCACGAGGACCTGCCCAGCATCAAGGGCAACGACGGCCACGGGCTCCGGCACTCGGCCTGCTTCGCCGCGGAGGGCGCCCGCTTCGGCGGGCCGGTCCTGGACCTGCCCCCGTCGCTGCCGTTCCTGCGCTGGAACACCGGAGAGGCCGTGGTCATCGACACCGGCAACGACGTGCCCGAGGCCCACCGGCCCACACCGGGCGTCCTGGCGGAGTGGGGTGCGGTGCCGGAAGAGCTGCGCCGGGACTGCGCCGAGCACCTGGGCAGCGACTCCGGCCCGCTGTTCGCGCTCTGGACCACCGCCGCCGCCTTCGGCGCGGTGCAGCAACAGCACTGGCCGGGCACGGTGGCCGGGCTGCGCGCCCGCCGGGACGATCCCCTGGTCGGGCGCGCGCTGGCCACCTTCGCGCCGGGAGCGCTGCGCGTCGCCCTGGGCCCGGACCGGCTGGCGCGGCTCTCCGGGCGGCTGGTACCGGCGGTGCTCGCCGCCATGGAGTACGGGGCCCGCCTCACCGCCGCTCGCCCCGCCTGAGCGGACGGCGGCCGCGCCGGTGCGGCCCCCGGCCGCGGCCCGACTCGTGGATGAGCGCGGACCGGGCCCCGGATGGGTCCCGGCCCGACTCGCGGGCCGCACTCCTCAGTGGCCCCGGTCGATCCACTCCTGGAGGTGGGGGGCCTCGGCGCCGATCGTCGTGGACTCCCCGTGCCCGGTGTTGACCACCGTGTCCTCCGGCAGGGGCAGCAACCGGTCGCGGATGGACTCCACGATCGTCGGGAAGTCCGAGTAGGACCGTCCCGTCGCCCCCGGGCCGCCCTGGAACAGGGTGTCGCCGCTGAACAGCACGCCCAGTTCGGGCGCGTACAGGCACACCGCGCCCGGGGCGTGCCCCGGGGTGTGCAGGACGGTCAGCGTGGTCCCGGCGATCCTGACGTCCTGTCCCTGGGACAGCTCGGCGTCGGGCGCACGGTCCGGATGGGTCATGTCCCACAGCACCCGGTCGGCCGGGTGTAGCAGGATGGGCGCCCCCGTGGCCTCGGCCAGCGCCGGGGCCACGTTGACGTGGTCGTTGTGCGCGTGCGTGCACACCACCGCCACCAGTTCGCGGTCGCCCACCGCGCCCAGGATCGCGCCCGCGTCGTGCGCGGCGTCGATGACCAGCGCCTGGTCGCGGTCGCCCACGATCCAGACGTTGTTCTCGACCTCCCACTCCCCGCCGTCCAGGGCGAAGACCCCCGAGGTGGTCAGGTGTTCCACGCGCGCGCCGCTCACAGGACCACCACCGAGCGCAGGACGTCGCCGCGTTCCATCCGGGCGAAGGCCTCCTCGACCTCGCCGAGTCCGATCTCCTCGGTGACGAAGCCGTCCAGGTCCAGGCGCCCCTGGAGGTAGAGGCTGATGAGCACGGGGAAGTCGCGCGAGGGCAGGCAGTCGCCGTACCAGGAGGACTTCAGCGCCCCGCCGCGGCCGAACACGTCCAGCAGCGGCAGTTCCAGGCGCATCTCCGGCGTGGGCACGCCCACCAGCACGACCGTGCCCGCCAGGTCACGCGCGTAGAAGGCCTGCTCGTAGGTCCTGGGGGTGCCCACGGCGTCGATGACCACGTCGGCTCCGAAACCGCCGGTCAGGTCGCGGATGGTCTCGACCGGGTCGGTGAAGGAGGCGTTGACGGTGTGGGTGGCGCCGAAGCCGCGCGCCCATTCGAGCTTGCGGTCCTCTAGGTCCACGGCGATGATCCGCCCGGCCCCGGCCAGCCGCGCGCCCGCGACGGCCGCGCTGCCCACGCCGCCGCAGCCGATGACGGCGACCGAGTCCCCGAGGCCCACGCCGCCGGTGTTGATGGCGGCGCCGATCCCGGCCATGATCCCGCAGCCCAGCAGACCGGCCGCGGCGGGCGAGGCCTGCGGGTCCACCTTCGTGCACTGCCCCGCGGCGACCAGGGTCTTCTCCGCGAACGCGCCGATGCCCAGGGCGGGGGAGAGTTCGGTGCCGTCCTCCAGGGTCATCCGCTGCTCGGCGTTGTGCGTGTCGAAGCAGTACTGGTGCCGCCCCCGGCGGCAGGCGCGGCAGTCCCCGCATACCGCTCGCCAGTTCAGGATCACGTGGTCACCCGGTGCGACGGTGGTCACGCCCTCGCCCACGGACTCCACCATGCCCGCGGCCTCGTGCCCGAGCAGGAAGGGGAACTCGTCGTTGACGCCGCCCTCGCGGTAGTGCAGATCGGTGTGGCACACCCCGCACGTCTGGACCCTGACCACGGCCTCGCCGGGGCCCGGATCGGGCACGACGACCGTGGTGATCTCCACCGGGGCCCCCTTGGACCGGGAGACCACCCCTTGTACCCGCTGAGACATCTTCGCTTACCCCCACACGTGGCCGGAGGCGGCGCGGGTACGCGCCGCTTCCGGCACCATTCCCCACCCGCGTCACACCTATCCCGGTCCCGGGGCGACGCCCTGCGCCGGGCGGTCTCCTCCGGTTCCCGATGGGCCGGTCCCGGGGGCCGCGCCGGTCAGGTCCCCGAGCCCGGGCGGACGATCATGAGCACGACGACGGACGCCCACACCAGGTTGTAGATCCCGGTGATCATCGACAGCGTGCGCAGCGCGCGGGGGTCGCCGGGCTCGCGGAGCGCCTCACGCTGGCGGGGGTAGACCAGAGCCGCCAGCATGAGGCCCGCGACGGCCGTGAGCAGCATCGAGACGATGATCCAGATCTCGCCCATCCGGCCCTGGAACAGGGCGAGGGCGATCCCGACCGCGGGGACGACGATTCCGGCGACGGCGTAGCCGCGGGTGGTGCGGTGCAGCAGGGCGGCCACGGCGGCGTCGCGCTCGCCCGGGTCGCGCCCGTCGGGGGAGCGGGCGCCCGCGGGCGTGTCCGCGGTCCCCGCGTCGGCGGCGCCGACGGTGGCGGGCACAGCGGCGACGGGGGCGAACCGCGGGAAGAGGCTGGCCGCGACGGTCGATCCGCCGACGAACACGATGGCGGCGAGCACGTGGACCGAGAGCAGCAGGTGTTCCATGGGATCTCCTTCTTCCTTCAGGTTGCCTGAAGCATATCCTCGGCTTCAGGTATCCTGAAGGAGGGGTCGGTTCGCGACCCCGGAGATCCCCTGGGAAGCGGGACCGGCGGTGGACCGCCGGTCAGGAGGCGCCCGGAGCGCCGAACGCCGCGCGCACGGCGTCGCCCACCCGCCGCTGTACGGGGTCGGCGTCCGGCCCGAACATCGCGGTGTCCACCGCGGCCACCGCCTGTTTGGCCGCGTCGAGCAAACGGGCGCCCTCGTCGGTGATCTCGATCGCCGAGGCGGCCCCGGCCCGCGACGTGTGGTCGCGCACCAGCCCTGCGGCGACCAGCGCCTTCACCGAACTGTGCACGCTCTGGACCGTGATCCCCGACATCCGCGCCAGGTCGCTGAACGAGACGCCCGGGACCCCGGAGATGTGGCCGAGCAGCCCGAGCCGGGCGACCGTGAGGTCCAGGGGAGCGAGGGCGGTGTTCAGCTCGGTCTCGATACCGCGCGCCAGGGTCAGCAGGATGATCGAGGGGCTGGTCACGGGCGGGCCGGGGCGGTTGTTCTCGGTGCTCACCCTCCCCAGTCTCCCCCACCGCGCGGGGCGGACCCGCCCCCGGACCCGGTGCGGCTACGAGGCCCTGAGGCTGCGGCACACGGTCTTCCCCAGGCCCTCCGGCTCACCCACAGTCGGGGTTCGTCACCGAGCAACGCGGTGAGACGGATCGGTGCGGGCGGTGCCCGCCGCGAGGCGACGGGCACCGCGATCCAGGACGCGCCCTGACGGGCGGGTCAGCGGGTGAAGTCGTCGGGGCCCCGGGCGGGACCGTGGTAGAACACGCGCTCCGGCTCCTCCTCGGGCACGGGCGGGTAGGTCGGGCCGTTCCCGGCGGGCGCGCGGCGGGCGGCCAGCTCCAGGACCGGCGTCACCATGGCCTCGGCGACCGCGTCGCGCAGCCCCGGGAGCAGCGCGTACAGCACGTCGCCGGGGCACGCGGTGGCGTTGAAGTCGCGGTGGCCCAGGATCGCGCTGTGCGGATCGAGCCGGTAGGCCCCGCACAGCCACGCCAGGGTGGTCACCAACGCGTCGGTCAGGGCCTCGGTCGGGCCCACGCTCGTGTAGAGGCCCTCGTTCTCGATGCCGATGCAGGTGCTGTTGTTGTTGGCCACGTGGGCGCCCATGACGTGGCTTCCCTCGCGGATGGCGGCGAAGCTGCGGTCGCGGCCCTCCATGACGTGGCCGCCGCGGCTGATGGTCAGCTGCTGGCCGGTGTCGAGCCAGCCGTTGGAGTCCATGTGGTAGTTCTGGATCGCCCTGGACAGGCCGTAGGCGTGGCTGAGCGAGTAGTCGGTGCTGTTGGCCGTCGCGGTGTGGTGGACCACGATGTAGCTGGGCGCTGTGGACAGGATCTGGATCCGGCCCGCGGGCGAGCGCGCTCCCCAGTCGGCCCGGGCGTGCAGGGACGGTTCGGCCACCCCCGCGGAGGCGCTCGCGCCACCCGCGGTGAACGCCCCGCCGAGGACGGCGGCGCCGGAGGCCAACGCCGCCCCGCGCAGGATGGTGCGTCTGTTCGGACCTGACCGGTGGGTGTTGGTCATGGGTGATCCTTCGGCTCGTGTCATGACTTGCCAGTCCATAAGGGAACACGGACCACCCACGGTGCACAAAGGGTGACGCGGCGAATTTCCCCTGCCGTGACCGGCCAGAACGCCACCCTTTGACCCCATGGGTAGAAGTAGGTCGTTGGTGTACAAGACGGCGAAGAAACGATAGAGCGGGAATGCGCGTTTTCCGCTGTTCCATCCCCGCCTTTTTGCGTGTCTTTTCCGTTGCCCTCGACAAGTCTTTTCCGAACCGCGGTGCCCGAGCCCGGCACCGGTCCCCGTCGGGCGCCGGGCGGTGTCCCCCGGAGCGCCGCCGACGCCCTCACCCGCGCCGCTGTCCGGCCCCGGGCGTTTGCTGTACAGTTCCTGACTACTCAGGCGACCCGTGCCCCCGGGCTCCTTCTCCCCCCACCCGGAGAACCAGCGGAAGAAGAAGAGGACCCATGACGAGTACGACCGTCGGGAGGACCGGGCGCCCCGGGACGGTGGAGGCGGCCTTCCTGCTCCTGCTCGCCCTGATCGCCGTCGACCTCCTGCTGTGGGTGCTGAACGTGTTCGTTGTCGCCCCCACCGGGCTGGACAGCATGCGCGCGGCCGCGGGCGAGGAGGGAGGCCTGCGCCAGGCCGCCGTGTCCGGTGCCGCCACGCTGCTGTTCGCGGCGGTGGGCGTCCTCCTCGCCGTCCTGGTGCGCCGGGGCCGCAACTGGGCGCGCCTCCTGGTCACCGCCGCCGGTGCCCTCGTCGCGCTCATGGACCTGGCCACCGTCAACATGGACGCCACCGTGTGGCCGCCGGACGGGATGTCGGCCTACGACGCCCTCGGCGACGCCGTTCCGGGACTGCTGGGGCTGTCCGCCCTCGTGCTGCTGTTCCTGCCCGCGTCCAACGCCTACTTCTCGCGCGGGGCGCGAGCCGAGTAGGTGCTGCGGCGGACGGCCCCGGCGTCAGCCGGTGCCCGGGCCGTGCGGGACGACCACGGACGGCACCTCGGGCAGGCCCGCCCAGTCACCGGTCGCGGTGGCGGCCCCGGCGCAGTCGTCGTCCTGGCCCGGAAAGCGGCGCGGGGCCCGACGGGAGGTGAAGTTCCGCCGGGCCCCGCAGAGTTCGGTTCGAGGTCAGGCCACGGGCTCGGGCGTGCGGTCCCGCTGCGCGCGGGAGGCCAGGCGCCCGGTGCGGTGCAGCCACCAGTCCGCGACCAGGGTGCCCAGGGGAGGCACGGACGCGGCCAGGGCGACCAGCGTCGCCCACAGGTTCCAGCGCAGGTGCAGGGCGGCGGCCAGGGTGACCACCACGTAGAGCACGAAGGCGCCCCCGTGCAGGGGGCCGAAGAGGTGCACGCCCGCCTCGCTGCCGCTGCCCAGGTACTTGACGTACATGCCGCCCAGGAGGCCGACCCAGGTCAGGGCCTCGATGACCGCCACCACGCGGAAGACGGTCGCTGTGACACGGGGACTGATGCTCACGCTGTTCCTCGGACTCGCTCGGACTGGACAGGAGGGGAGGTTCCCGGCGCCCGCCGGGCCCGGACCGCTCCCAGGCTAGGACACGTTTTCGAGTGACCGAATCCGGGGCGGGTGGTGCGAAAGCGCACGTTCGGGCGCCCTCCAGACGATCCGCGGCCTGCCCCGGAAGCGCGGGTTCGTCTTCGCCCCGGTGCCGTCAGCCCAGGGCCTCCACCACGACCTCGGCGGCCCCGGCGATCAGCGCGTTGTCGTACTCGGCGTCCTTCGTCTCGCGGCTGGACATGACCGCCACCACGATGGGATCGCCCTCCGGCGGCCAGAGGACGGCGATGTCGTTGCGCGTGCCGTAGCTCCCGTTCCCCGTCTTGTCGCCGACATCCCAGCCCTCCGGCACCCCGGCGCGGATCAGCTCGTCACCGGTCAGGTTGTCGACGAGCATCCGCGTGAGCACCTCGCGCCGGTCCTCCGGAAGCGCGTCGCCGAGGACGAACTCGCGCAGGCTCCCGGCCATGGCGCGCGGCGTGCTCGTGTCCCGGGTGTCCCCGGGCGTCCACCGGCTCAGGCCGGGCTCGACGCGGTCGGCCTCGATCACGTCGTCGCCCATCTCCTCCATCGCCTCCTCGAACCCCTCGGGTCCGCCGAGTTCGTCGAAGAGCAGGTTGGCGGCGGTGTTGTCGCTGTAGCGGACGGCGGCGTCGGCCACCTCCACCAGGGGCAACCCGGTGTCGACGTGCTGCTCGGTGACCGGTGAGTGGCCGAACACGTCGTCGGCGTCGTAGGTGACGACCTCCTCCATCTCCTCGGGCGTGTTCTGCTGGAGCACCAGCGCCGCGGTGAAGGCCTTGTGGGTGGAGCAGTAGGCGAACCGCTCGTCGGGGCGGTGCGCGATCTCCTCGCCGGTGCCGGTGTCCACCGCGTAGACGCCCAGCCGCGCGTCGAACTCCTCCTCCAGGTCCGCGAACTCGTCGGCGACCCCGGCGGAGAGGTCGGCCGGGGCCGACCGCCCGGCCGATCCCTCCGCCGAGGTT
Source organism: Nocardiopsis synnemataformans (assembly GCF_965343085.1). NCBI lineage: Bacteria > Bacillati > Actinomycetota > Actinomycetes > Streptosporangiales > Nocardiopsidaceae > Nocardiopsis > Nocardiopsis synnemataformans. The sequence goes on from NZ_CBDRFA010000083.1 coordinate 33,226, forward strand.
CCGGTCGAGGGCTCCGTTCCCGGGGCCGGGTTGGAACCGCCCGTCCCGCAGGCGGTGGTGGGAACGAGGGCGACCGCGGCCAGGGCCGCGAGTCCGGTGCGCCGTACGGATGAAAGCAACATCTTCCCTGCTCCTTCTGTCCTGGAGACGTCCGGTTCCGTGCCCGGGCGGCACGGAGCGGCGTCAGGCCAGCTCCTCCGCGACGACCTCGGCGGCCCGGGCGATCAGGGCGTTGTCGTACTCGGCGTCCTCCGCCTCGCGGCTGGACATGACGGCGAGGACGATGGGGTCGCCCTCCGTCGGCCAGATGACGGCGATGTCGTTGCGCGTGCCGTGGCTCGCGGCGCCCGTCCTGTCGCCGACCCTCCAGTCCTCGGGTACCCCGGCGCGGATCAGCTCGTCCCCGGTGGTGTTGTTGACGAGCATGTCGTTGAGCACCTCGCGCCGGTCCTCCGGCAGGGCGTCGCCGAGGGTGAACTCGCGCAGGCTCTCGGTCATGGCGCGCGGCGTGCTCGTGTCGCTGGGGTCCCCGGGCGTCCAGGCGTTCAGCTCGGTCTCGAACCGCTCCGGGTCGGTGACGTCGTCGCCGATCTCCTCCAGCGCGTCCTCGAACGCGTCCGGCCCGCCCAGCTCCTCGAAGAGCAGGTTGGCCGCGGTGTTGTCGCTGTAGCGCAGGGCCGCGTCGGTCACCTCCATCAGCGTCATGCCCGTGTCCACGTGCTGCTCGGTGATCGGCGAGTAGTCGACCAGGTCGTCCTCGGTGAAGGTGACGACCTCCTCCATCTCCTCCAGCGTGTTCTGCTGGAGCACCGCGCCCGCCGAGAGCGCCTTGTGCGTCGAGGCGTAGGCGAACCGCTCATCAGGGCGGTGCGCGATCTCCTCGCCGCTGCCGGTGTCCACCGCGTAGACGCCCAGCCGCGCGTCGAACTCCTGCTCCAACTGCTCGAACTCCCGGGTGAGTCCGTCGGAGGCCGCGGGGGAAGCCGACTGCTCCGCCTCGGGCGCCGCGGCGCCGTTGGCCGCCGCGCAGCCGGTGGCGGGGACGAGGACGACCGCGGCCAGGGCCGCGAGTCCGGTGCGCCGGTGGGATGAGAACGCCATGTGTGCCTGCTCTTCCTGTCCTGGGTGTGCGCGGGGTCCCGGCCGGGCCCACAAGGCGGCCCGGACCCGGGAGACCCCCGGTCAGCCGTGCGGGAACCCGCACGCGCCGCCCTGCCGGGCGGCCTCGTCCAGCAGTCTGACCGCTGGCACTGATGCTGTCCAAGACAGAAACGACCAGTTCCATGCGAAAACGGCATACCATGAGGGTCATGGACCTCGTCGGTGCCTGCAAGGCGTTCGTGAACGTGAGCGAGAGGGGCAGCTTCACCCTCGGAGCCGCCGCCGCGCGCATCCCCCAGCCGGTCGCCAGCAGACGCATCGCCGCCCTGGAGAAGCACCTGGGCGCCCGCTTGTTCGACCGCTCCACCCGCCGGGCGACCCTCACCCAGTTCGGCCGCGACATGCTGCCCTCGGCCAGGCGTCTGGTCCGGCTGGCCGAGGAGATGGAGCACGACGCCGAGAGGGCGGCGCTGCGGCCGCTGCGCCTGGCCGTGCCCGACACCTGCGCCACACGCGACCTCGCCCTCCTGGGGGCCGAGGCCCGCGAGGAGGGCATCCATCTGGACTTCCGCTCCGCCGCGCCCGCGGCGCGGACCGAGCTGCTGAGCGCCCGCGAGGTCCGCGCCTCCCTGGCGGGAGTGCTGCCCGGCGAGGCCGCGTGGACGGTCCCGCTGGGCCTGGCGGGCACCGGGGAGCCGCGCGCCGGGGCCGTCTACCTGGAGACCCTGCGCCTGTCCCGCGACCGCTCGTCCTCGCGCGGCCGCCGCGTCTGGCTCCAGCCCGAGGACGACGTCCCCCACGTGCGCGACCCCCTCAACCGCCTGCGCGACGCCGTGGGGCTGCGGCCCGGTCAGGTCGTCCTCGCCGCCTCCCTGGCCTCCGCCGCCGCCGAGGTCCTGGGTTCGGAGGACCTCCTGCTCTGTTCGCCGCGCCAGGCCGAGGACCTGGGGCTGCACTGGCGTCCCACGGGTGAGGTCCGCCTCGCCCGCGGCTACGAGGTGGCCGCCGAGACCGGGGACGAGGCCGAGCGGCTGCGCGCCCTCCTGGGGCGGGCGATCGCCCGGTGCCTGGGCGCACCGGCGGGTGAGGACCAGGGCCAGCCCGGCCGAGGCGGGCCGCCCGGGCGCGGGCCGCTCGGACGCCCCGGCGCAGGGGAGGAGTCCGCGTGAGCGCCACCGCACTGGTCCGCGACCTGCGCCGCGAACTCGACGAGGGGGGACTGCGGGGCTCGTTCCTCGTGCGTGACCTGCGCACGGGCGAGGAACTGGGCATCGAACCCGAGCTGGAGTTCTCGACGGCCTCGCTCGTCAAGGTCCCGCTCGCCGTCGCCACGCTCGAACGGATCCGCGCGGGGGAGATCGACGGCGCCGAGCAGCTCCTCGTGCAGCCGGGCCGGGTCGCCACCCCGGGTCCCACCGGGATGAGCCGGTTCCGCCACCCGGCCCGCGTCAGCGTCGAGGACCTGCTCTACCTGAGCATGTGCCTGAGCGACAACACCGCCACCGACGCCCTGTTCGAGCTCACCCCTCCCGAGCGGGTCGCCGCGTCGCTGCGCGCGGCCGGGCTGCGCGGCATCACCGTCCGGCACACGATGCGCGGCCTCAGCGACACCCCCGCCGACCGGCTCGGCCCCGAGGGCGCGCACCTGGCGCACTCGCTGGCCATCGGCGAGGGCACCGCCGGACGGGGGCACCGCATCGAGCAGCTCGACGTCACCCGGGCCAGCTCCGGGGCGGCCCGGGCCTTCGCCGACCTGTTGGAGGCGCTGTGGCGGCCCCGGGCGATCGACCCGGACGTGGCCGCCCGGGTGCGGGAGCTGATGGGCGACAACCTGCTGCGCCACCGGCTGGCGCCCGACTTCACCTCCGACCTCTCCCGGTGGTCGTCCAAGACCGGAACCCTGCTCAACCTGCGCCACGAGATCGGTGTGGTCGAGCACGCCGACGGCCAGGCCTTCGCCGTCGCGGTGCTGACCGAGTCGCGCGTGCCCGCCTACCACCAGCCTGGGGCCGAGGCGCTCATGGCGCGCGTGGCACGGTCCCTGCGCGACCACCTGCGCGCGGGCGCCCGCTGACCGGAGAGGCGCACACCTTCGCCGCGATCCTGTACCTGTGGCCGGTGTCGGCGCTCGGACCTCGCTACAAGTACAGGACCATCGCAGGTCAGGGCCCCTCTCATCACATCGGCAACATTTCCGGTCAGCTCATGGGGAGCTGGCCGGGTCCGCGGTCGCGGGACGGACGTCCGGACGGCGGCCTCAGCCCCGGGCGGTGAGCCCGAGCGCGGGGGCGAGCCGGGCCAGCACCGGCAGGATGTCGTCGTCCTCGGCCAGCGGCTGCACCGCGACGTGGTCCGCGCCCGCCTCCAGGTGCGCGCGCAGCTCCGCCGCCGCCGTCTCCGGGCCGCCCTGCGCGACCATGGCGTCCACCAGCGCGTCGCTGCCGCCGTCGGCGAAGTCCTCGTCGGAGAAGCCCAGGCGCCGGAAGTTGGCGAGGTAGTTGGTCAGCCGGTTGTCGACGTAGACGCTGAGCCCCCTCCTGGCGGTGCGCCGGGTCCGCTCGCGGTCCTCGCCCAGGGCCACCTTGTGCTCGGGCGCCAGCAGCGGGCGCTCGCCCAGGGCCTCGCGCGCGCCGCGGGTGAACTCCGGGTTGACCAGGTACGGGTGGGACCCGGCGGCGCGCTCTGCGGACAGGCCGAGCATCCGCGGCCCCAGGGCGGCGACCACGCGCCGCTCCGCGGGGACGCCTCTCCGGTCGAGGACGTCCAGGTAGTCCACCACCGCACCGAAGGGCTTGACCGCCTCGGGGCCGTTGGCCTCGCGGTGCCCCGCGCCGATGCCGAGCAGGAACCGGCCGGGGTGCTCGGACTCGATCCGGCGGAAGGAGTCGGCCACCGCCTCCGCGTCCGCGCTCCAGATGTTGACGATGCCGGTCGCGACCGCGAGCCGCGACGTCGCGGCCAGCGCCGTGGACACTTCGTCCAGACCGGCGCCGGGGGAGCCGCCGACCCAGACGGTGCCGTAGCCCAGCCGCTCGATCTCGGCGGCCGCGTCGGCGGTCAGGTCGGTCCTCTTCACCCACACTCCGTAGGTCCCCAGGTCGACGGCGGTGGCGTTCAGGCTCATGACAGGCCTTCCTTGACGGTGGTGTCGGGGGGGGGGCCCCCCGGGACCCCCCCACCAAAAAAAAGGGGGGTGCCCCCCCCCCCCCTCCCCCTCCTTCCCCCCCCCCC
>NZ_CBDRFA010000084.1:0-37069 GCF_965343085.1 Nocardiopsis synnemataformans
CATGCGCCAGTTTAGCGCTGCCCTTCTCAGCCGTGCCCTCGGCCCGCTGATCGCCTTCCTCTCCTCCCCGTGCGGACGCCACTCCACGGTGGCCGGTCGCCGCCGTCGCTGCTCCACCCGCGTCCGCCGCTACGTCCCCGAGGCCCCGCTCGCCTCCGCCTCCGCCTCCGCCTCCGAGCCAGCCGTGCCGCACCTGGCTCCCGCGCGCGAGGTCATCCCGGCCGAGGACGTGGCCCTGGTCCGCCCCTACTTCGCCGCCCACGAGCTTCTGCGCGCGTCCGAGTCGGGCGTCCCCGCGCCCCGGAGTTCCGAACCCGCTTCCGAGACGGACGAGGTCCGGCGCGCGTTCGCCCTCGTCCAGGAACGCGCCGCCGCCCTGCTCCGGCAGTGGAGGGAGGACCCCGGCGGCGACCTGCTCGGCGAACCCGCGCCCCGCTTCGGCGTCGTCCGCCCCGCCAGGCCCGTGAGGCCCACCACGCCCACCCGCTACGCCGAGTGGGGCGAACTGGCCTCCCTCATCCGCATCTGGGACGAGCAGCGACAGGGGGTTCCGGCATGAGGAGCTTCGTCCACTGGGAGCACCGCGTCTACCCCGGTTCCCTGTCCCGGCTCTCCGAGGTCCGCGCGGGCCTCGCCCGCGACCTGTCCGGGTTCGATCCCGACCTGGTCGACACGCTCACCCTGGTCACCAGCGAGCTCTTCGCCAACTGCTGCAAGTACACCGATTCCGGCCGGTCCGACGGCGAGGTCCTGCGCGCGTTGTCGATGCCCGACCCGGCCACCCTGCGCGTGGGCCTGAGCGACTGCGGCGGCGGGGGCGGCGTTCCGACCGTCCCGCACCAGCGCACCACCGACGAGTGGGACTGGGCCGAGGGCCAGCGCGGCCTGCTCCTGGTCGAGAACCTGTCCGCCGCCTGGGGCCACTACCGTCTCGCTCCCTGGGCCGACCTGGGCACCCACGTGTGGGCCGCCTTCCCCGTGGACCCGGTCGCGGTGCCGCCCGGCCTGCGCTCCTTCGTGTTCACCCGTTGACCGCGTCCGGGGGCGGACCTTCGCGCTCCGCCCCCGGACGCGCCGCCGCGTGTGCGACCATCCCGTTGTCGAAGCGGGGCCAGCGGTTCAGGGGGCGACGTGTCAGAAAGCGACCAGGTCCGGGAGCTTCTGGACCTCGCGGCCGCGTGGCGCCGGGCGATCGTCGCGAACGACGCCGACGCCATCGGCCGGTTCGTGTCCGAGGACTGGGTGCTCGTGGACCGGTCCGGCATGGGGTCGCGCGAGAGGTTCCTGTCGCTGGTGGCCTCCGGCGCGCTGACGCACAGCGCGATGCGACCGGTCGAGGGCACCGAGCGGGTGCGCGTCCACGGCGACATGGCCGTGCTCACGGCGAGGGTGGTGAACACGGCGCGCTTCGGCGGACAGGAGTTCCACGCCGACGAGTGGACCACCGACGTCTACCACCGCACGCCGCGCGGCTGGCTGTGCGTGCACTCCCACGTGACCCCGGCCGACGCCTGACCCCGCCGCGCGGCCGCCCCGGCCATTGCATTCCACCGCCGCGTGCCTCCATCTCAGAGCCAGGGAGCGGGACGCTCCTCACCGGTCTCCGGGTCACGCATGAGCCGCGTGGGAGGCGTCTTCTCCTCGTGGGCCATGTTTCCCGCTTCATCGAACTCACGCACGATGATCTTGTTGCCCAGAGCGTCGTAGATCGTCTCCCGCAGAAGACGGCCGTCCTCGCCCCACTCATGCCAAGGCCCCACCGGACCATACGGGTATCTACGAACTCCCTGAACAACGAGCTTCCCACTCGCTGCCCAAGTAAGGACTACTCCATCCTCCATGCCCTCAATGAACGTGCGGACCTCAACACCACCGCCATCGTTACAGATGCACGCCTCTCCCGTGAATATTTGGCCGCCGGAATAAAACCCAACACCTTCTCCGCGATCTTCCAAGCCACTGAGTTTCACCGCCTCCGTAAATACACCAGCCCTCTCAGATCCACTATCAACAATTTCAGGAACTTTTCGCCAGGGGGACAAATCTCCACCCTCCGCTTCCCGTCCTGGTTTGCGGCGACCAGAAATCCTTCCCTTCTCAGCCACTAGAACTCCAGAAGAGTTCCATTCTCTGAGGATTCGAAGACCTCCACGATAGTCTTCGATCCTCTCTACCTTAAGCCCCCCTTCGTCATCCCATTCGTACGACGGGCCAGCAATCCTTCCTCCCTTGATTGCGTTTTTATATTCAAGAAGAAAACCTTTTTCTCCCAGCGAGAATTCCGGACCGTTCGCAACCCCAGCAACGAAAGTTTGCACATAGGTTTCGCCATCCTCATGCTCCACCGAGCACCCCGTAAATCCCCTCCCATCGATCCTTGCCGTCATCTCGTCAAGGAATTCAAGCTCTTCTGAACTAATTCTTTTCACTTTCTTACTCCTTTACTTGTCATAGATCCGACTGAGGGCAGGATCGTTCTTGTGGTGCGTGTTCCTGCCAACCCGAGGCACACGCGCATCCCTGAGAATCTCATTACAGTTGGCGCAGCAGGCGCAGTCACCACCGTCCTTGCCTCCATCGCCCTTGAGAGTGAACCAGTTATCCACTTGAAGATTACTAATCTTCGCGTCGGACGGATACTTTTTTTGCAGTAGGTTGAGAATTCTATTAGCGGCCTTGATCTCCGCGTGACGGTCCGGCCAGTCTGGATGCGGAGTGTCCGAGTAGTCCTGGATGGTCTTCCCATCAGCCTCATAGATTACATATTTCTCCTCGCCTTCTTTTTTTGTCATTCTATTTATTTCACTCTCGATAGCTGGATTTAGACCTCCCTCTGGAATTCGACTTGCCGTAGTGCCATTCATGCCTTCTGCGACGATGCCGTGAAGTCGGTCGACCACGACTGAGTTCACCGCGCCGAAGCTTCCTCCCATCTTCTTCTTTCCTGGCCAAATTTGTCCCTATGAGCGTTGATTTCCTCAACTCGACCCATGAGAAGTTCCGTGTGCCACCGGTCAATGGGCTTCCCACCGACCTCAGTAATACGACCGACTTTATCCCTGCCCGTGATCAAATCCTCTGGAATGACTCCAAGAATTCTGCCGTCCACAAGCTTGTCTCGGTCATCTGGAATCGTATCGGTTCCCCATTCAGGGTAATCGCCGTTTCTCGTGTCGAGCCCGGCTCTCTCGATGGCTGAACGCCTGTCGCCGTCTGCCCCGCCAGGCACAACTTCCGCTGTGGAGGTATCGGAACGCTCTCCGGGATCGCTCTGTTCGACACTAGAACCCAGAGTGCTTTCGTCATCCTTCTTGTCGGCTGTGTCCGGCGCTTCAGAGTTGGAGGAGGCCTCGGGTGTGCGGGGCGCAGCAGGACCAGTGGTCCCGGTGGCACCGCGGATCGGTGCCTGGGTCACGGGCGGAACGACCGGTGCGACCTCAGGATCTTCTTCGGGGAGTGAGACAGGCCGCTCAGGGCCGTCACCACCGACATCGAGTGGCAGTCCAGTACCGGGACGACCAGAGCGGCCACCGCCATCGGCAACCGGGCGGGAACCGGCAGTGTCCTCTCGTCTGGCGTCGCCGTCGCCGCCGGGGGTGAAGCCGGTGTTGGAGGTGCCGTCCTGGGGTGTCCGGGGTGGGCCGTCTTCCCCGTGGACCCGGTCGCGGTGCCGCCCGGCCTGCGCTCCTTCGTGTTCACCCGCTGACCGCGTCCGAGGGCGGGCCGCCGTGCTTCGCCCCCGGACGCGCCGCCGCGTGTGCGACCATCCCGTTGTCGAAGCGGGGCCAGCGGTTCAGGGGGCGACGTGTCAGAAAGCGACCAGGTCCGGGAGCTTCTGGACCTCGCGGCCGCGTGGCGCCGGGCGATCGTCGCGAACGACGCCGACGCCATCGGCCGGTTCGTGTCCGAGGACTGGGTGCTCGTGGACCGGTCCGGCATGGGGTCGCGCGAGAGGTTCCTGTCGCTGGTGGCCTCCGGCGCGCTGACGCACAGCGCGATGCGACCGGTCGAGGGCACCGAGCGGGTGCGCGTCCACGGCGACATGGCCGTGCTCACGGCGAGGGTGGTGAACACGGCGCGCTTCGGCGGACAGGAGTTCCACGCCGACGAGTGGACCACCGACGTCTACCACCGCACGCCGCGCGGCTGGCTGTGCGTGCACTCCCACGTGACCCCGGCCGACGCCTGACCCCGCCGCGCGGCCGCCCCGGCCATTGCATTCCACCGCCGCGTGCCTCCATCTCAGAGCCAGGGAGCGGGACGCTCCTCACCGGTCTCCGGGTCACGCATGAGCCGCGTGGGAGGCGTCTTCTCCTCGTGGGCCATGTTTCCCGCTTCATCGAACTCACGCACGATGATCTTGTTGCCCAGAGCGTCGTAGATCGTCTCCCGCAGAAGACGGCCGTCCTCGCCCCACTCATGCCAAGGCCCCACCGGGCCATACGGGTTTCTACGAACTCCCAGGACAATCAACCTATTGCATTGTACTCAGAGGCGCACGCTCTTTCCTGACCTCCTGGCCATCATATGCCACTTCCAGGCTTTCTTCCAGATAACCCTCAATCAGATTAACGCTATAAGTTACTTCACGCCAGCCCTCCCTCAACACCGACAGAATATCCCCTCCAATTTGTTGAAGAAGCTGCTCCTGCTCAAGGGGACCCAAGGAAAATCGTTCATGCCCCATCATTGCTGATAACTGCTATACCTTCCCTTAGTCACTCAGAGCCAGGGATCGGGAGGCTCCTCGCCGAATTAAACTAACCTTCTTCTTCACTCCGTTCCCAAAAACGGATCCGCCTCCCAGAGTCATCGAACTCAGACTCCCTAGTCATCCGACCATTCAAATCCCACCTCCTCCATACTCCCCGCGGGAGGCCTTCTTTCATTTCACCTTCAAGCTTGAGCCGACCATTTGGGTACCAACTACATTCAGGCCCCTCCTGAAGCCCATCCCGATACGAGGAAAGGTGGACCACATTACCTTTTCCATCACTCTCCACAATTTCTCCAGTAAAAGGCACCCCCTTATACAGGGTGAGAAGGTCGACATCGTCAAACTCAAGACCTTCGTCGTCAGTGTCTACTCTGTTCATCTTACTCATCATGCTCAATATTATATTTCATGCCCTGGACTCCTTCAATCCTTCTTCCAGCAGTAGGATTCCGGACGTCCGGGATTAGATCAGTGCAGTTCGGGCAACACGGAGCCAAGTTGTTGCGTTTGCGAAATGTGAACCTGTTGTCCAACTGGAGCTCGCGGAACACGCTGACATCAGTTTCTCGACCGCCACGCAGCCAAAGAAGTTCATTCACCGCCTTAATTTCAGCATGCCTAAGTGGCTCATCGTTCATTCTGGTACTGTGCTCTTTCCATGGCTGTTCACGCTGATAAAGTGTGTAAGGACCACCTTCATACAGCTTATCCAGCCTGGCACTCAGGAGAGGGTGAAGCCTCTCCTTCTTGATAACATCATCCTGAAGACCGTTCACTGCTTCAATAATATTTCCAGTACGGCGATCAAGGACAACCGACTGCACAGCACCATCCTTGCCCAGGTCACCCTTGGTAAGGTTTGTTCTATCTCTCAGTGTGCCCGTATCCAAGACACGTTGATCAATCAGCTCTTTGAGATAGTCGGTAGCACTTACACCATCCACCGTTTCAATGAGACCGTCTTCGTTTCGTCCCACCCGACTCTCAATGACCTGCTCTAGAATATGCCCACGGGTGAAATCCTTCGGCATGAGCTTGGGCAGGTCACCGACAGCATCGGGGGCAACCAGCGTCCCCTCAGGGGCAGTACCGTTGCTTGAGTGCGCGTCACCTGAGTATGCGTTATTTTCCCGATCACTATCAAAAACGTGTGGTTCTTGGCCAGGCTGTAGTTCCTTAGCATCTTCGCTGATAGTCGGGTCATTTCCTGGCTTGGAGAAATCATCATTCCAGGCGGGCAGAGAACCTTGCTCTTGGCGGCCACGGCCGCCACCGTCCTCGGGAATCGGCCGGGAACCGGTGGTGTCCCCTGATCCGGTGTTACCGTCGCTGCCGGGTGTGAAGCCGGTGTTGGAGGTGCCGTCCTGGGGCGTCCGGGGCGGGCCGCCGCCGTTGCCCGAGTTCGGGTCGTGTGAGGCTGTGATCTCGAAACCGTCGTTGCCCGGGCTGCCGAAGCCGGAGTTCTGCGGGCCTCCCGCCGCGTTGGCTCCGACCAACTGGTTCACGCGCAGCCACTCAAGCTGCCGTTCGGCGGGCAGTGCGCGGAACTCCTCCACCATGTCCACGACGTGCTGCGTCGTCCGTTCGACTTCCCGCTCGTACTCCCGCTCGATCTCCCTCGCGTCCAGGTCGAGAGTCGAGTGCAGTCCATCGCCCGAGGCGGTGTCGGAGCCGTCGGCCGCGATGACACTCAGCGGCCGGTGGGAGTCCGTGCCGGAGTTCTCGGAGTCCCGGTCCGCGACGGACCGCTCGTCATCCTCACGCCGGTGCTCCGAGTCCAGGAACTCCTCCATCTCCGGCCAGCGCTCGGTGCTCGGCACGTCGAGATGGTGCGGAGCCCGGGAAGGCCGGTCCTCGTCCCCACGGCGCGGCGGGTCCGGCTGGTCCGCCGCGGCCAGGACCTCGTGCTCGTCCTCTCCACCCCGACGGGACGGGTCCTCCGAGCCCGGATCGTCCGCGAAGGCGACCAGCGGCCCGTCCTCACGACTTGACCGGTCCGGGTCCCCGGAGGAATCCCCGGCGCCCGGCACGCTGACCGGCCGCCGCGGGTTCGGCAGGTCGGGATCGGATCCGGAGACGGGAACGTTCGGACCCCGTCCGGAGCCGGAACCGCCGCCCTCCCCCGGGCTCCCGGCCGAGAGGCGCTCGATCATCCCCGACAGGCTCCCCAGGCGTGACCCGAACCCGGACGTGGTGTCGGAGAAGTCGCCCCTGATGCCGCTGAACGTCTCGGACAGGGTGAAGCCCGTCCGCGCCGCCGCGCCCGGCTCCCACACCACCTCGGGCCGGTCGACCGGGTCCAGGTCGGGCAGGTCGGAGCCGCCCCGGCCGAGATTGGCCAGGATCGCCCCGCCCCGGACCGGGAGCGAGACCACGGCCAGCGCGGCGTTACCGGCCGCCGTGGACACCGTGTACGCGGGCCGCTCCTCCCACTCGCGCCAGGGCACGATGTCGTGGGCGACCTCGGTCCAGGCCGCGCCCGCGTTGTCCTGCCAGGTCTGGCCGGAGCGCTCGTCGGCGTCGAACGGGTTCATCCACCCGTCCTCGCCGTAGAGCCCGACGAGCGCACCGTACCCCTGGAAGGTCTCCTCCTTGTGCGTGACGGCGTTGTCCACGACCTCACCGACACTGGTCGCCCACCCGCTGCCCTCGCGCCACAGCCCGGTCGCCGAGACGGCACCGACACCCAGCCCCCAGAGCATCCCGACGCCGAAGTTCTCCTGTTGGGCGACGACGGCGTCCACGGCCCAGTCCAGCGGCCAGGGCTTGTCGGAATGGGAGAAGTGGTCCCACATGTCCCCTCCGACGCGCTGCCAGTCGGAGAACTCGCTGAAGTCGTAGTCGACGTCCGCGACGTCGTCGGGGTCCAGACCGTAGACGATCTCCCCGGGACTCGGCGCGTCCCCGGCCTGGGAGACCGACACGTAGTTGTTGCCCGACCCGGTGACCGCCGAGATCGCGTTGGCGCAGGTGCGCTCCGCCTCCTGGAAGGCGGACCACTCCGCGTTCACCTGGAGCTTCAGCTCACGGTTACGCAGGTAGTTGCCCAGATCCAGGTTCCAGAAGTCGACCTCCTTGCCCATGACCTCGAAGTTGTTCATGGCGGTGGAGAAGGCGACGGCCTCCTCCTTGAGCGTCCTGAGCCTGCTCTTGGCGGTCTGCGCGGCCTCGGCGAAGGTGTCCAGCGCGTCGGCGACCGTGGCCGTGTCGTCCAGGATGGTCTCGCCCTTGGCCGCCACCGGCCCCATCACCGCGAGCAGGATCTCGGACTCGGGCGCGGTGTAGTGGGGCTGTAGGCCCTGCCAGGTGCTCTCGATGCCCTCCCCTCCCTCCGCGACCTCACCCGCGGCCGCGCGCATGGCCGCTACCGCGGTCTGGAGGATCTCGACGGAGGTCCCGGGGATGGGGATGGCGTCGGGAACGATCAGGACCGTGAAGTTCTCGTCCAGCGGCTGCTGGTTGCGCGGATCGGGTCCGGGACTCATCACGTCGACGGGAGGCACGTCAGCTCCGGTGGTGGTGGGGCGGGGGAACGGGGGTCCGGGGTCGGGGGGTGGTCTCCGGGAGTGCCGGGGCTCGGGCTCTCCGCGCCGGGCGGGCAGGGGAGGCCCGTGACGGGGTGGGCAAGGGGAGGCCCACGGGTCAGACGGGAGGGTTCATGAGGTCGATGCCGTCGATCGAACCGGCGTTGCCCTGCGCCTCGGCGGCCATCTCCTCGTCGCCGACGAGGTAGGCGTCCACCGCGAGCGCGCACCCCTCCAGCGCGGAACCGGCGCGGGCGACCATCTCCTCGGCCATACCGCCGAAGTGCTCCAGGAAGTAGTAGAGCTCGCTCTCCACCGGGCCGCTGCACGCGGCGGTGGCGGCGTTGAGGATCTCGTCGCCGGTGGTGGTCAGCGAACCGTCCAGGGCGTCGCCGCCGCCGTCGCCCACCTGGCCCAGTACGTCGTTGAGCACGACGCCCACCGAGGGCGCGTCGATGTCCCATGCGCTCATCGTGAACCGTTCTCCTCACTCGTCACGGGGGTGGGGGCCACCACAGCCGGAACCGTGGCAGGCGTCGGGGCCGAGGCCGTCGGAGCAGCCGCACCGGTGAAGCGGTCGGCGCGGAAGCTGTCCGGGGGAGCGGCGGCGAAGCCGTGGCCGGAATCGGCCAGTTCGCGCTCCGCGCGGACGATGCCCGCCTCCATCCGGTGGAGTGCGGGCCGGACGGCCTCGATGATCCTGGTCAGCCGGGTACCCAGCTCCTCGCTGCGGTCGCGCATGCGCGCGGCCAGTACCTCGTTCGCGCCGAGGACGGGGGCGGTGGGAACCGTGGGCTCGGCGGAGGACCCGGCCGCGGCGCCTGCCGCCGACTCCGGAGCCTCCAGCGGCTCCGCCGGTTCCACCAGCTCGAACTTCACGTGCTCCCCTTCCGTCCCGGGCCTGAGTGCCCATCTCCGCGCTGCCCTTTTGTGCGTATTATGCCGGTATCCAACGACAGACAGTGATGCGTTTCTCGCGCAGGATGTCCGTCCCGGTACCGCGTCCCTTGACACAGCGCGGAACGCTCCCCCCAGCCCCCATCCCCCGATCCCCGACCCGCCAAGGAGAACGGTTGAGCTACGACGTGGTGGCCCTGCTCGCAGCGGAACCCGGCATGCGCGCGATCTCCCGGGCCCTGCGCGAGACCGGTCCCGGACTGCTGGTGCGGGTGCTGGACAGCGGCAACGTCCTCCAGCTGTGCGACACCGGCCGCCGCGTCCTGGCCACGCTCGAACCCGCCCAGCTGGTCGAGTCGCGCGGCGAGGTCGCCCGGCTGCTCGGCGACGAGGCCGCGGTGAACCTCCCCGAGACCTGCTGGTGGACCGAGATCCGTGCCCGCCCCGACGAGGCGGGCCGCGAGGCCGCCCACCGCCTCGCCGACGGCCTCGCGCTGAGGCTGGGCGGTACCGTCTGGACCTCCGGCCGCGCCGACTTCTCCCTGTGGGAGGAGAGCGCGCACCCCGCCGTCGAGGCCGCCGCGGAGAAGGCGGTGGTCGTCGCCCAGGACCGCGACGTCGTCCCCCTCTCCTCCTGGATCTCCGACGCGGTGTCCGTGCATGGCGCGCGGGGCACGGCGCTCCAGCTGCTCACCCCGACGACCTCCCGGCTCACCTACGCCCTGCGCACCCTGCTCACGCAGCCGCTGGCCCGCTGGGTCGTGCGCGCCGAGGACGGGAGCTGCTTCGACGGCGTCAGCGGCCTCCCCCTGCACTGGGACCCGGTGCACGCCTACATCCCGGCCCCGCAGGAGGAGGGCGCGCCCGAACCGGCGGAGGGGTTCCTGGACGACTCCCCGATCGGCGCGCACCTGGTCGTGGACCTGTCGGTGCGCCACCGCGAGTCCTTCGCCCCGCCCCTGGGACGGGCCGTGGAAGTCGTTACCGAGCACCTGGCCGCGACCCCGCCCGCAGGGTGGGGGCCGCACGAGCCCGCGCTCGCCCCGTGGGATCGCGAGCGGCTGGTGCGGCTGGCGCGCCACCGCGCTCCGGAGGGCTCGATCCTCCAGTTCTCCGGACCGCACGGGAAGGGCCACCCGTTCACCGGCGGCGTCCGCGTCGGCTGGGACGGGGAGCGGGGCACCGAGCGGATCTCCGTGGCCGTCGGCTACGAGGACGGGTTCGCCCTGCCGATCGACGCGCTGCCCGACCTGGTGGAGGCCCTCGCCGGGGAGGGTCTGCTGGACGTGCTGCACGTGCGCAGGGCGCGCGGACGCCGCGACGTCACGTACGAGCCCCGCTGGCACGGGCTGGCCGTCCCGGTCGGCATGGCCCTGGGCCCGGACGGGGTGCGCCGGGTGGGCGTGGAACACGCGCTGGACGGACCGCTCCCCGGCACCCTGCTGGGCGGGGATGGCGCCCCCGCGGTCTGGTACCCCGTGCCCGAGGACGCACCGCGCCACCTCGGGAGCCGGGCCGTGGCCGCGCAGACGCGGCACCTGGCGGCGGCGCCGCCTGCCTGACCGACAGGATCCGGTCCTCCTTCGCGGGAGGAACCGGAGTCGGCCGCGCCACTCTGGTTACTCCTTGTGACTTAACAGCGACTCTTTGCGAGAATGCGTTCAGTCCTCCTGCCGGTCACCACGCCGACCCGCACACGGTTCGCACGACCCGCACGACCCGCACGACCAAGGGAGAATCCTCCGTGAAACCCAGCCGCCCGCTGCTCGCCCTGACGATGGGCACGCTGCTCCTACTCCCCGCCGGGACCGCGACCGCGGCGCCCGCCGCGCCAGCCGCCCCCGCCTCAGAGGCCGACCACTCCCGCGTGGTCGGCGAACAACCCGTGCGGTGGACGCCGCACGTCCTGGACGGGGCGGTCAAGGACATCCTGCGCGTCGGCGACACCATCCTCGTCGCCGGAAGCTTCACGCAGGTCAGCGCGACCGAGGGGGGCCGCGCCCACGACCTGCCCCACCTGTTCGCGTTCGAGCACGGCACCGGGCGGATCCTCCACGGGTTCGAACCGGAGCTGGACGGCACGGTCACCACGCTGGCACCCGGGCCCGACGGGACGGTGATCGCGGGCGGGGACTTCCGCTCGGTCGACGGTGAACCCTCCACCGGGCTGACCCGGCTGTCGGCCGACGACGGCGACGAGGTGCCGCAGTTCCGCGCCGACCTCGACGGGGGCCGGGTCCACCGCGTCGCCGGCGACGGCGAGCACCTGTACGTGGGCGGCAGCTTCCCCGGCGTGAACGGCGTGGAGCAGACCGCGCTGGCCCGTCTCGACGCCCGGAGCGGCGAGGTGGACACCGGCTTCACGCCCAGCGTGTCCGACGAGCGCAACGGCGTGCTGAAGGTCCAGGAGCTGGCGCTGAGCCCGGACGGGCGGCGGCTGGTCGTCAACGGGTCCTTCACCAAGGTGGACGGCGAGGACCGCTACCAGATCGCCATGATCGACACCGAGAGCGGCTCGGTCGCGCCGTGGTCCACGTCGGCCTACGAGGCCCCCTGCGAGGACGTGCGGCTGCACACCTACATGCGGCGGATGGACTTCTCCCCGGACGGCTCGTACTTCGCGGTGGTGACGGCGGGCGGCCCGGAGGTCAAACCGGGCTTGTGCAAGTCCGTCGCGCGCTTCGAGAACACCGACACCCCGGACTCCGACCCCACCTGGAGCAACAAGACCGGCGGCGACTCGCTGTACTCGGTGGAGATCACGTCGGCGGCGGTGTACGTGGGCGGGCACCAGCGCTGGATGGACAACGAGGAGGGCGCCCTCAACCCCGGCCCCGGCTCGGTGGCCCGCGAGGGCATCGGGGCCGTGGACCCCGGGACCGGCAGGGCACTGCCGTGGAACCCCGGCCGGACGCGCGGCCACGGCGTGGAGGCGATGCTCGCCACCTCCGACGGGCTGTACGTGGGCAGCGACACCGAGCGCCTCGCCGGCGAGTACCACGCCCGGCTGGGGATGTTCCCGCTCTCCTGAACCGGGGAGGTCAGGACACGGGGGCGTCCCTGCGGCGCCCCCGGCGTCCGCCGGGCACCGGCGTGTCCACGCCCTTGAGCAGCTGGTGGACGCGCTGGTGCGAGAGGTCGACGACGTCGGCCATGGCCCGCTGGGTGACGCCCTCCCTCCGCATGGTCTCCAGGACCCGGGCGCGGGCCCGGTCGCGCTCGGTCTGGGAACGCCGGAACTCCTCCTCCGCCACGAGGTACTGGATGACGTCCTCGGTCACGTCCTCGCCGCCGAACTCGTAACGCCAGGTGATCGTGAAGTCCTCCGGGTCGGTGTCCGTGAGATCGGCGATGGCCTCGGGAACCTCATCCTTGATCTCGGAGAAGTGCACGTAGTCGACCGTTCCGACGACGTGTTCGGGCAGCCCCGCGATACGTACGACCCAGAGGTCCTCGTCGCGGATGACGGTAGCCGTGTAGTCAGGCATCACTTCTCCATCCATTTCTCACCGAACAGGTGCTGCAAGCCGTCCTCCACGTCCTGCAGAAGGCCCCGGGACAGCTCCTTGGAATGTTGCGTGACCATGAAACGGCCAACCTGTGCTCCGCCTTCGTCCAGGAGGACATAGGTCTGGTGTGATCCTTTGCCCCGCCCTTTGAGTTCTTCCAGGCGCAGGCCGTTCTTACGCGCCATCCGGCGCACCAGGGCGAGCAGGACCCGCGCCTTCATCCGCTTGCTGACCATGAGTCTAAAGCTAGGCCGGTTGCTACTCAAGCGCCTAGAAAACTAGATATATGGATCACGAGTCCATGGGTTCCGGATCGCCGGAATATCCCAAGGGTTCTTGGCCAACACCCCTTGGCCAAGAACTCTTGGGCGTTTACGGTGACCGCATGGACGACTCCGCCCCCCGCGACAGCGCGACCCCCGACAAGACCCCCGGCCGCGCCCCCGCCCCGGGCCCGAACCCCGCCCCCAACCCCTTCGCCCACGCGGCGACCCTCGACTCCCGCTCCCTGCGCGGGCTGGCCCACCCCCTGCGCATCCGCGTCCTCAACCTCCTCCAGCAGCGCGGACCGGCCACCGGCAAGACCGTCTCGGAGTGGCTGGACGTCTCCTCGGCCTCGGCCAGCTACCACCTGCGGCAGCTGGAGGCCCACGGGTTCATCGAGGAGGACCCCTCCCTGGGCACCTCGCGGGAGCGCTGGTGGCGCTCCCGGCACAGGGGCTTCCGCTTCCCCGAGCACCTGGACACCGACGAGCCCGAGCTGAGCACCGCCGTGCGCATGGCCCTGGCCGCCAGCTGGAGCGAGGAACTGGCCGCGGCCGTCAACATGTGGGCGGCCCAGCCCGAGGGCTGGCGCGAGGCGCAGGTCATGTCCGGACGGCGCACCGAGCTGACCCTGGACGAGCTCACCGCCTTCCGGGCGGAGGTCCGCGCGCTCTTCGACCGCTACGCGCGCGAGACCGGCGCACCCGGCAGCCGACCGGTGCACATCCAGTTCGCCGCCTTCCCCGACCCCGAGGACCGGGGCCCGGACGGGGAGGACGCCGAGAAGGGCGGCGGAGAGGCGGGGACGTGAGGGACGTCGGCGGGCTGGTCGCCGCCCAGGCCCTGTGCTACACCGCCACGCGGCTGGCGATGATCGCCATCCCCTGGTTCGTCCTGGAGATCACCGGCAGCCCGGCGTCCACGGGGGTGGTGGCCTTCTTCGAGATCGGCTCCTACACCCTGGCCCGGCTGCTGGGCGGACCGCTGCTGGACCGCATGGGCCAGCGCGCGGTGAGCGTGCGCGCCGACCTCGTCGCCGCCGCGGCGGTGGCCTGCGTCCCGCTGCTGCACGCGGCCGGGCTGCTGTCCTTCCCCGTGCTCCTGGCGCTGGTGACCGTGATCGGCCTGGCCACCGGCCCCGCCGAGGCCGCCAAGGTCTCCATGGCCCCGGCCGTCGCCGAACGCACGGGGACGCGCCTCGAACGGGTCACCGGGCTCACCGGAACCGTGGACCGGCTGTCCACGACCGTCGGCCCGGTGGCCGCGGGCGGGCTGGTGTCCCTGCTCGGCGCGCTCCCGGCCCTGTACGCGAACGCCGCGCTGCTCGCCGCGGCGGCGGTGGTGCTGGCCGTCACCCAGCCCGGGGAGCGCCCCGGCTCCGGCGAGGACCCCGAGGCGGACGCGGGATACCTGGCCAGGCTGCGCACCGGCTGGCGGGCGGTCTGGGGCGACGCCACCCTGCGCGTCCTGGTGGTCGTGCTCGCGGTCACCAACATGATCGACATGTCCGTGGCGTCGGTGCTGCTGCCGGTGTGGGTGGACGAGAACGGCATGGGACCCGCGGTGGTCGGGCTCCTGGGCGGCGTGATGGGCGCGGCCTCGGTGGCGGGTTCGCTCGCGGCCACGGCGGTCGGGCACCTGCTGCCCCGGCGGGCGGTGTTCTTCGCGGGGCTGGTGCTGGCCGGGCCGCCCCGGCTGCTCGTGCTGGCGCTGGACGTGCCGCTGTGGGCGGTCCTGGCGGTGTGGGGCCTGTGCGGGCTCGCGGGCGGGGTGCTCAACCCGATCCTGGGCGCGGTCCTGTTCGAACGCCTGCCCCGCCACACCGTGGGGCGCGGGACGGCGACGATCGGCGCGCTGACCCGGATGGCGGCGCCGCTGGGCGCGCCCGTGGCGGGCGCGGCGGCCGGGCTGCTCGGAGCGGCGCCGGTGCTGCTGGTGTGCGCGGCCGTCTACCTGGCCGCGGTCCTGCCGCCGCTCGTGGGCCGCGCGGCCGAGGGCATCGACAGGCGCGGGTCGGGGGCGGACCGGTCGCCGGACGGAGCGGGCACGGGCTGAGGCACCGGCCACCCCCGGCCGGAGCACACGGACACGGGCCCGGGCCGACGTGTACGGAAGCGCGGGATCCGGCCCCCGGCCGGGACGCACCGGGGCGGCACCGGTAATCCCCGGCTGGGGTGTGCGGGGGCGCGGCGCCCGGTCAGGACTCCCTGGCCGCGGTCGGCGCGTCCTCGCCCCTCATGCCCCTCCCGGACTTGTCTGCCCCGGCACCAGCACCAGCACCAGAGCCGGGGTCGGCGTCGGAGTCCGTCCCGGCCGGGGCCTCCCCGTGGTCCGGCGCCTCCCGGTCCGCCACTTCCTGGGCCGGTGCTTCCTGGGTCGGCGCTTCCTGGGTCGGCGCTTCCTGGGCTGTTGCTTCCTGGAAACCGTCCTCACGGGCGGAGGCGGCCGACAGGCGCTCGGACACGCCGCCCGCCTTGCGGCGCTCCATCCGCTCCACCGCGCTCGCCGAGATCCTGTCGCGCATCCCGGACAGCAGGACGTAGGAGGCCAGTCCGCTGACCAGCCAGGCCAGGATCAGGGCGATCCACGCACGGGCGCCGAAAAGGTAGACCACTCCGAAGGCCGCCGCGAACAGCCCCAGGCGGGCGGCGGTATAGGTCAGCAAGCTACGCATCCAAAAGCCTCACAACAGACGATTACCTGGACTAGATTGGTCGCTACGCCCATCGGCGGCGCGGAACGCCCGGTCAGCACCTGTGTCCGGACGTTCCCACACCCGGCACGGGTCGGGCTGACGGCGTCCCACAGGTCCTTATCTCCAGGTTAAGGGCGTGCCCGCTGCGACGGGCATCGGGGCGGTGTGTCGCCTGCGGCACAGGGGAACTGGACATAGGCGAACACGATTCGCATAGTCATGGGATGTTTCCAATCCCGACAGCAGGGTCCGAACATCACGTTCCGGTCACATATCCGGTACTCCTCCCCCCAACACCGCAATTTCTCCGAAAACTAGGGAGGAAACGGTCCAACTCGTGCACACTAGGGGATCAAACGCCCGCCGCCCCCACAGTCCGAGGCGGGCACGATTGGGGGAATGTGAAGGTGGAACGAGCAAGCGAACGCCTGTTGACCCCCGGGGAAGTGGCCTCACTCTTCCGGGTTGATCCCAAGACCGTCACGCGCTGGGCCGCCTCCGGGCGGATCAGCAGCATCCGGACTCCGGGCGGACACCGCCGCTTCCGCGAGTCGGAGGTGCGCGCCCTCCTGCTCGGGGAGCCGAGCGAGAGCACGCCCTGAGTCAGAGCGCCCTGAGTCAGAGCGCCCCGAGACAGCCCATCCGGCGGGAGCCAGAGCTCCAGGAGCCACGGGGCTTTCCGGCCGCCCCGTCGGCCGGGCAGCCGCCCCGCGGTCTCCCCCTGCCCTCCGGCCCGGTGTCCCGACCGTGAGGAGTCGACTGCAAGAGTTAGGCTGGAACCATGGTGTGGCTTGGTGGCCTGATCACGCTCGTATCGATCGTTCTCTGGGTGTACGCGTTCTTCGACGCGCTCACCACCCCTTCCTCTGAGGTGCGCACTCTGCCGAAGGTGCTGTGGGTGTTCGTCATCGTGCTGTTCGTGCCCGTCGGTGCCGTCCTGTGGCTCCTCCTCGGCCGCCCACGTCAGGCGGCCGCACCCCGCGGGAGCGCGCCCTCCCCGGAACAGACCACGGCCTCGGCCGACGAGCTCGACCCGTCCGACTTCACCAAGCCCTCGGGCAGCCCGCACCCGCTCGGACCGGACGACGACCCCGAGTTCCTGCGACGACTCAACCGGCGCATCGATCCGGAGGACTGACCCGGACACGACCTGCCCGGACCGGCGCATGACGAAGGTGGGGGCCGCCCGACAGGGCGCGGCCCCCACCGCTGTGTACGGATCGGTACCGGGGCGCTGACCGGAGACCTCGCTGTCGGGGCGCGGGAAGGATCCGGAGCCCCGCCCGCCGCCCAAGCGGTCTCCTGGCGGACACCGGACGAACAGACCGGACATCGATGTCACATCCCCGCATCGAAGCCATCGGCCTCGGAACCCGCTCTTCGCGTTCGGCGTCCAGACTCATGCACATGTCACCGGAAGCTGAGGAGGCCGCGATGCGGCAGGCCGGACGTCGTCGAATCATCACTGGAACGATGCTGGGCACGGTGTCCCTGCTCCTGTCCACCGGCTGTTCGTTCGAGTTCAGCGCCGGCGGCCCCGCCGCCGTCGACGCCGAGCAGGTCGCCGAACGGTCGAGTGAGATGCTGGCCGAGCAGGTGGGCCAGACCCCCGACGACCTCACCTGCTCCGAAGACCTCCCCGCGGAGGTGGGCGCCGAGATCCGCTGTGAGCTCACCGCCGACGGCCAGACCCTCGGCGTGACCGTCACGACCACCTCGGTCGACGGTGACGACGTCCAGTGGGACGTCAAGGTCGACGACGCCCCGGCCGGGGACAGCGCCGCCGAGGACGGCGCGGGTGAGGACGCCGCCTCCGGAGACGGCGCGGGCGAGGGCACCGGTGGGGACGACAGCGCCGCCGCCGCGAGCAACGGAGTCGTCCCCGCCGACCAGGTCGCCCAGCAGTCGGCCGCGCAACTGGAGGCGGTGGTCGGCCAAGCCCCCGAGGACTTCTCCTGCTCCCAGGGTCTCCCCGCGGAGGTGGGCGCGGAGATCCGCTGCAACCTCGTGGACGGCGGCATGAACTACGGCGTGACCGTCACGACGACCTCCGTCGACGGTACCGACGTCCAGTGGGACATCAAGGTCGACGACCAGCCCCTGTAGCGGCGGCGGCCCGCCCGGCCGGGGCCGGGCGGGCCCACCCCTCGGCACGTGATCACGCCGAGGGCGCCGGGCTCAGAGCAGTCCGGCGCCCGCCTCGCGCGGTACGCCGCGGACCGCGTGCACCGGCTCCACCCGCGTGGAGTACTGCGGCACCCAGGTCAGGTCGGTGCCCAGCGCCTGGTCGGGGTAGGCGTCGTTGTGCGCCTCCACCAGGTCGACCTCCGTGACGCGCCCGCGGCCGTCCTCCATCACCGCGTTCCCGTGCTCCACGATGTCGGTGCCGCCCCAGTTGGCGACGATCTCCCCGGCCCCGATGCCGTCGCGCAGGTCGAACAGGTTGTTCTCCGCGTACAGGTGCGACTCGAAGCCCACGCCCAGGCTGTACTGGTACAGGTCCGTGGCCACCGTGTAGTGGTTGTTGTAGACGTGCACCTGGCCGTAGCGCACGCGGGGCGCGCGCTGGCCCAGGCCGTCGAAGTGGTTGTGGTGCCAGGTGGTGCGCAGGTACCCGCGGTCGGTGGTGCGGCCGTCGCTGTTGCCCACCAGGATGGCCTTGTCGCGGCCGTCGAAGTGGTTGTACGACACCGTCACCAGGTCACTGGCGCGCACGATGTCGAGCAGGCCGTCGTGCACCTCGTACCTGCGCCCGAAGTACTCCGGCAGCTCCGAGCCCGGGTTGTCGCCGTCGTCGAACGTGTTGTGGTCGATCCACACGTTCGTGGAGCCGGAGACCTCCAGGTGGTCGTACTCGGAGTTCCAGTTGCCCTCGCCGCCGTCGCCGGGGTCCCAGCCGGGGAAGCAGTCGTGTGTGTCGGAGAGGGTGAGGTTGCGCAGGATGACGTTGCGCGCGCCCACCACCCGGATGCTCATCCCGGTGATCTCGGCGCCGTCCCCGGCCCCCACCACGGTCGTGTTGGAGCCGACCTCCACCCGGACCCGCTCCGCCTGGGCGGCGGACGAGGCCTCGCGGGCCTCCTCCAGCGGGCCGCTGGGATCCTGCCAGCCCCACACCTCGGGGTCGTAGGCGGCCAGGTAGTCCTCCAGCGTGTAGCCGTCCACGGCGTAGTCCCCGCACGACAGGGGCGTGCCGTCCGGCGCCGTGTTCGCGTCGACGAAGCCCTCGACGTAGACGATCTTGGGCTCGTCGCCGCTCACCGCCTCGCGGAACTCCTGTGCCGTGGAGACGCGGAAGACGTTCTCCGGGGAGGCGTCCGCGCCTCCCGTCGTGCCGCCTCCGGCCGAGGCCCAGCCGTCGCCCTCGGGCAGGACCTGCCTGCCCACGTCGGGCGCCGCCTGGACGGGCGCGACCGCGGTCATCACCAACACCGTGCTCAGAGGGAGTACAAGCCTGCGCATGGTTCTGCTCCTCAGGGGGGAAACTGCAAACGGTTGCATGAACATCTCCCAGGAGCCGGATCCGCGTCAACCCCTCCGACCCGGGAAAACCCCGGAAAACCAGGCACCGGCCCCCAAAGTGCACACTGGTCAACCACAACCGGTTGCCAGTAACCTCGGAACCGTTCCCCACCGAAGGAGGCCACGGGTGGCCGTGACCATCAAGGACGTCGCCCTGGCGAGCGGGGTGCACGTCTCCACCGTCTCCCGGACCTTCTCCGCCGCGCACCTGGTCAACCCCGACACCCGGACCCGCGTGCTCGCCGCCGCCAGCGCCCTGGGCTACCGGCCCAACCGCGCCGCGCGCGCCCTGTCCACCCGCCGCACCGGCAACCTGGGACTGATCGTCGCCGACATCGCCAACCCCTTCTTCCCGCCCCTGATCAAGGCCGCCCAGGCCCACGCCCGCCGCAGCGACCACCACGTGTTCGTCGCCGACACCGACGAGCAGGCCCGCGTGGAGGAGGAGCTGATCCGCTCCATGGCCACCCAGGTGGACGGCGCGCTCCTGGTGGCGCCGCGCCTGAGCAACCGCCTGATCGCCGAACTCAGCACCGACGTGCCCTTCGTCGTGGTCAACCGCCAGCCCGCCGGGCTGCCCGCCGTCCTCATGGACGTGGCCTCGGGCGCCGCGCAGGCCGTGGACCACCTCGCCTCCCTCGGCCACCGCGAGATCGCCCTGCTCACCGGCCCGCGCGCGTCGTGGACCAACCAGCGCCTGGAGCGCGCGGCGGAGGAGGCCGCCCTGCGCCGCGGCCTCGTCCTGCACAGCGTGGGCCCCAACCAGCCCACTGAGGAGGGCGGCGCCGCCGCTGCCCCCGGGGTGCTGGCCCTCGGCGCCACCGCCGTCCTGGCCTACAACGACCTGGTCGCCCTCGGTCTGGTCCAGGAGCTCCGTGCCCTGGGCGCGTCCGTGCCCGGCGATCTCAGCGTCGTCGGCGTCGACAACACCCACACCGCCCGCCACTGCGATCTGACCAGCGTCGACATGCCCACCGCCGCCGCCGGGCGCTCCGCCATCGACCTGCTGCTGCACCGCATCAGCAGCGAGGACTCCCCCGGCACCGTCACCCTGGACACCCGCCTGGTGGTGCGCGGGTCCACCGCTCCCCCGCCCGCCTGAACACGGGGCGGAGCGGGGCCCCAGAACAAACAGGCCCCAAAGCAAACACGTCCGGGCGCCCGGGCACGGGGCGAAGCGGAGCGGAGCCCCAAAGCAAACGGGGCCCCGCCGTGGCGGGGCCCCGTGCGTCAGTCGGGATCAGGCGTAGGAGTGCAGACCGCTGAACATGTAGTTCACCGCGAAGAAGTTGAACAGGATGGTCGCGAAGCCCACCACGTTGATCCACGTGGCCTTGGGTCCGCGCCAGCCGCCGGTGGCGCGGGCGTGCAGGTAGGCCGCGTAGATCACCCAGGAGATGAACGACCAGACCTCCTTGGGGTCCCAGCCCCAGAAGCGGCCCCAGGCCTCGTCCGCCCAGATGGAACCGGCGATGATGCCGAAGGTCCACAGCGGGAAGGCGAAGAGGATGAACCGGTGGGAGATCCGGTCCAGCAGATCGGGGCTGGGCAGGCGGCCCGCGATACCGGCCACCTTCTCGCCCAGCGCGCGCTTGGCCTCGGCCCGGTGCGCCACGAGGTAGGTGACACCGGCCGCGCCGGAGACCATGAAGGCGCCGCCCGCGATGATCGTCGCGGTCACGTGGATGGGCACCCAGTACGAGTGCAGGGCGGGGATGAGCGGGCCCGGGTCCACGTACAGCCAGCGGACGCCGACGCCCAGCAGGACGAGCACCGGGACCAGCACGAACGCGCCCAGGAAGCGCGCCTGGTACCGGTAGGAGGCGAAGAGCAGACCGCCCACCGCGACCAGGCACAGGGCCACGACGAACTCGAACATGTTGCCCCACGGCCAGCGCCCGGCGGCCAGGCCGCGGGCGATGATCTGGGCGACGCCCATCACGAAGCCGAACGTCGTCACGCCCAGGGCGATCTTGCCCAGGACGCTCTGGGAGGCCCTGGCCTCCGCCTCGGTGCTGCGGACGTTGACCTCGATGCCGTCGTCGGCGCCGGACTCGGCACCGGCGTTGACCGGCATGAGCCGACCGGCCCTGAGCTTGGTGCGTCGTCCGTAGGCGGCCTCGATGGCGAAGAGGAACAGCGCAGCCGCGTACGTGACGATCATCGCGATGATCAACGAGTCACTGACTGACGTCATCACCTCGTCCACCTGTGCGGCGAGTGTGTACGTCACCGGTCACTCCCTTGTGTCGTCGACTCTGGCGGGTCGGATGGCGGATGGGGGTCGGAGCCCGGAGCGGGGTCCGGGTCGAGGTCCGGCTCGGGGTCCGGACGGCTGTCCGGTGCGGAGCCGGGGTCCCCGTCGGACCGGCTCCGGAGCCGTCCGGCGAGTTCCGTGGTGAGTTCGTGGAACTCCACGTTGTTGCCGGCCGCCTCGGTCTTGCCCAGGGCGGCCAGCTCCACACGGGTGCGGCCGTCCCCGCCCCTGGTCGCGCGCACCCACACGCGGCGCGGACGGACGAACAGGGTGATGACCAGCCCGGCCACGGCCAGGGAGGCCGCGGTCAGCGCGGGCAGCCGGGCGCCGTCCCGGTTCATCTGGAGGCTGACGTACTCCTTGTAGCCGGAGAAGGTGATCGACCCGGCGCCCTCGGGCAGCTCCCAGGTGTCCCCGATCCCCATCACGGGGGAGCTGCCGAGCTCCTCCATGCCGCCGGTGCGCAGCTGGTAGACCGACTGCGGGTCGACCAGGCCCAGGTCGCCCTGGTAGCCCTCCAGCGTGATCCGGGGGTTCTCGGCACCCGGGAAGTTGGACACCAGCTCCCCCTCGGACGTCTCCACCGCGCTGGGCAGGAACACGCCGACGAAGCCGAGCTGCTCGCCCCCGGTGTCGGGCACCTTGACCACGCCGTCGGAGGTGTAGGAGGCCGTGTCCCGGTGCAGGAAGGGGACCGCCTGGTCGAAGACCACGTCGCCCTCGCCGTTGCGCACCTCGAACTCCGGCGCGTACCCGTGGCCGAGCAGGTAGACCTGCACTCCGGACACGCTCAGCGGGTGGTTGACCTCCAGCCGGTGCCGCTCCTCCTGCGCGTCGGGCGCCTCCCTGTAGGTGAGGTCGGCGACGTAGGACTCGGCCTGCCCGCGCAGGTCGCCGTCCTCGATGAAGGAGGCCTCGAAGTCGTCCAGGTGGATGGAGAAGGGCTCCAGGGAGTCGGTGTCGGTCCAGTGCCCGGGGTAGATGGCGTCGTAGGAGGTCAGGGTGTTGGCGAACCCGTCGCCCTCCACCAGGAGCATGTTGCCGCGGTAGCCGAAAAAGGCCCCGGCGGCCAGCGCCAGCAGCAGGCCCAGCAGGGCCAGGTGGAACAGGACGTTCCCGGCCTCGCGCAGGTAGCCGGTCTCGGTGGAGAGCGAGTCGCCGTAGCGCTCGGCCCGGTAGCGACGCAGGACCTTGCGGGACTGCTCCAGCACCGTCTCGGGGTCGGCGTCGGTGGTGAACGCGGCCGCGTAAGGCATCCGGCCCAGGTTCTTGGGCGTGCGCACCGGGCGCGCCCGCACCGCGCGGGCGTGCGCCAGCGCGCGGGGGAGCACGCAGCCCGCCAGGGAGACGAACAGCAGCAGGTAGATCGCCGCGTACCAGGGCGAGGAGAACACGTCGAAGAGGTGGAACCGGTCCAACCAGGGCGCCAGTTCGGGGTTCTCCTGGAAGTAGGTGTTGACCTCGTCGACGCTCACCACGTTCTGCGGCAGGATCGAGCCCGGGATGGCCCCGACCGCCAGCAGGAACAGCAGGATCAGGGCGGTGCGCATCGAGGTGAGGGTGCGCCAGATCCAGCGCAGCCAGCCGACCGCGCCCAGGCCCTTGGGGCGCGGCCGGGCGCTCTCCTCGTCGTGGGAACCGGTTCCGGTCCCCTGGTCGTTCGCGGTCGTGCTCATCAGATCACCGTCTGGAAGTCGGCGGCCCAGCCCTGCATGGCGATGGTCAGCTGTGTCCACAGCCCGGTCACCATCGCCAGGCCGACCAGGACGAGCATGGCCCCGCCGATCACGGTGACCGTGCGGGTGCGGCGCTTGAGCCAGTCGAAGGTGCCCAGCGCGCGCCGGTAGAGGAGGGAGGCCAGGACGAACGGCAGCCCGAGGCCGACGCAGTAGACCAGGGACAGCAGCATGCCTCGCCCGGCGCCGCCCTCGACGAAGGCGAGGGTCTGCACGGCGGCCAGGGTGGGCCCGATGCAGGGGGTCCAGCCCAGGCCGAACAGGACGCCGAGCAGCGGCGCGCCCGCCAGCCCGGCCCGCGGCAGGCGGTGGAAGCGGAACTCCCGCCCGAAGCCCGGGATGACGCCCATGAAGGCCAGGCCCAGGACGACGGTGAGGACGCCGAGCACCCGGGTGATGGGGTCGGTGTAGTCCATGAGGAGCTCGCCGAGCCAGCCGATGAAGCCGCCGACGGCGACGAACACCAGGGTGAACCCGGCGATGAACAGGACGCTGCCCGTGACCATGGTCCAGCGGCGGGAGGCCAGTTCGGCGTCGATGTCGGCGACGGTGGCGGTGCCGCCCCCCGTGGCCGAGGCGGTGCGCTCGCGGACCTGGGTGCCGCTCATCCCGGTCACGTAGGACAGGTAGCCGGGCACGAGCGGGAGCACGCAGGGCGAGAGGAAGGAGACCAGGCCCGCGGCCAGGGCCAGCGGGATCGCGGCCAGCAGGGAGCCGGTGAGGACGGTGGTGCCGATGGGGTCCATCAGCCCTCGCCCCCGGATCCGCCGTCGTCCTCCGCGTCGCCCGGACCAGGGTCGCCGGAGTCCGCGCCGCCGGAGTCGGCCTCCTCCTGGGACGCCGTCTCCTCGGCCTCCTGCTCCGCGACCCGGGGACGCTCCTCCGGGTCGCCGAAGTCGAACTCGACCACCAGCGGGTTGAGCAGCTCGGTCAGCTGGCCGTAGGTGGTCGGGCCGATGACGCGGGCGGCGATGCGGCCCTCGGGGTCGATGACGAGCGTGCTGGGGATGGAGCGCGGGGGCACGGTGTCGCGGAAGGCCTGGGGCACCGCGCCGGGCTGGTCGTACAGGCTCGGGTAGGGGACCCCCATGCTCTCCTGGTAGGACCGCGCGGCCGTCTCGTCGTCCTTGATGTTCACGCCGAGGAAGTCCACGCCCAGGTCCGCGTACTCGGCGTGGACCTCGTCCAGGACCGGCTGCTCCGCGCGGCAGGGGCCGCACCAGCTCGCCCAGACGTTGAGGACGACGATGCCGCCCTCGTAGTCGCTGAGGGAGACCTCCCCGCTCTCGAGGGTGGTGCCGGTGACCTCGGGCGCCTCGGTGCGGTCGGCGGTCTCGAAGGCGGTGGCGCTTCCGTCTCCGGAGATGAAGCGGTTCTCCTCGTCGCTGGCCTGGATCTCGTTGCCCCCGGCGCAGCCGGTCAGGGCGAGTACGGCGGCCAGTCCGGCCGCCGCCAGGCGCGGCACGGCACGGCTTCGGCGCGTACCGGTGCTGGTTCTGGGCATCGAGGGGACCTCGCGAACGGGGTGTGAACAGGGCGGACTACAACAACGACAAAGTGTAGTAGATGCCCTGGAGCCCGTTCGGCCGCCCCGGCACAAGGGGGAACCGCGGCCGGTGGGGGTGGGGACGGCCCTGTCGCGCCCCGGACGGCGCGCGGCGAGGGGGCGGAGAACCCCGGCGGGGGGTGGAGACCCCGGTGGGGGCGGTGGCCGTCAGACACCGCCCCCCGGGTGTGTCGGCTGACCGGGGGCCGGGGGACGGCCCCGGTCGGCCGGGCCCTGCGTCAACCAGCCTCGACGAAAGCCTCGCGGAGGTAGTCGTGCACGGCCCGCTCGGGGACCCGGTAGGAACGCCCCACGCGAATCGCGGGGAGAACTCCCGAGTGCACCATTCGGTAAACGGTCATCTTGGACACACGCATGATCGTGGCTACCTCCGCCACGGTCAGGAACCTGACCTCTTCGAGAGGCGGCTTGCTCCCGTTCATCTTTCGACGCCCTCATTCCCGGACGTGAGCATTGTCTACCCTTGGGACCGGCGTGGTGTGCGGCGGCGACCCCGGTGTGCCCGCCCCAAACCACGCCAGCGTGTCACGCTGTCACTACTGACACGTCCGTTTTCAGAGTAGAGCCGAGTTCGTCTCAGCGAAAGGCCGTTGGGGCTGTCTTCGGCGCTATGTGTTGATGGCGGGTCGGATGAGGTTTAACGGTGGGTATAAATGGTCTTCCCCACTCACAGGAGACCGGCTCGGGCGAGAACGTATTCGCGCAGCGGGGCGTAGTCCTCGGTCAGGTAACCGTCGTCCAAAGGCACCGTGACCAGTAGTTTCCCCTCGGCCTCGGCGAGGAAGAGGGCGGGGTCGTTGCAGTCGGCGAAGCCCATCGCGGGCACTCCCGCCTCACCGGCCGCACCCGCGAACCCGTGGTCGGCGATGACCAACTGCGGCCATGCCTCACCGCGCTCCGCGAGGTCCCCGAGGATGGCACGCATGGCGAAGGGGTGGTGGCTGTGGCGTGCGAGGCGACCATCCGTGACGATGGCTACATCGTCCTCCCAAACCACGATCCGCCGGTTCGGGGGGCGTTCCGTGGTCACTTCGTAGGAGTAGCCGCTGCCCGCGGTGATGATCTGGCAGCCGCGCTCGGCGAGGGCGTCCTTCCAGGCGCGGTAGGTCTCGCGGAGGTTGCGCGGGTGGCCGGTGGCGAACATGACCCGCTCCCGGCGCTCGGCGGCCAGGGCCAGCCGGTCGGCGAGGGCCTCCAGGGCGTCGATGGTCAGGTCGGGGTCGATGGTGTCGATCCCCCACACGTAGTCCTCGTCGGCCACCACGCCGCAGCGCTTGCTCATCAGCGCCAGGACCTCGGAGAAGGTCCAGTCGTGGGAGAAGGTGAGGCCGAACTGGTGGTAGGGGTCCTTCTGGACGAGCCGCCGGTAGTGCCGCAGGTTGTTCTGACGCGGGGTGTCGACGTGCCCGGCGATTCCCGTGCGCACCAGATAGGTGATCAGTTCAGCGCGTGTCGGCGGCGTCACCTGGCGCTCCCCTTCCTCGTCTGCGCAGCGAGCGTGCGCCACGCTGGGCGGCCACCACGGCGCCTGCTCCTGTTCGCCCGGTATTCAACCTCTGTCCTACCCGCTTCGGACGCGACACGCGCGGCTCCTCCGGAATTCACGCCGGTCGACACCGGGGTGTTATGGGAGCCGTCCCGTGAGCTGTTCGGAGCCCCCTGAGCCCCTGCCGACACCGGATCCGCGGCCCGGGCCGCGACGAAACGGAAGGTCCGCTCCCTAAAGGCTCGGGTCGATCCCGTGGCTGGGGAAGACCGCGGTCCGGGTCGCGTGGATGGCCCGGTCCACCGGGTCGCCCGGGTCGTAGCCGTCCACGAAGTGGTCGAAGACGACCTCGCGCCCGTCGGTCATGTACAGCGGTGCCAGCTCCCCCGTGCGCTGGCGCACGAAGTCGCGCCAGCCCTGCGGGGTCTCGGTGTCGGGGTCGATGGGGCGGCCCGCGGCCTCGCCCAGCAGGTGGGTCCAGGCGCGGGGGACGACGTGGACCAGCCCGTACCCGCCGCCGCCGAACAGCAGCCACCGGCCGCCCGCGGTCTTGCGCGCGAGCTCGTGGAGTTCGGCGTAGGCGCGGCGCTGGCCGTCCACGCTCAGGGTGAGGTTGGCGAGCGGGTCCAGGGCGTGGGTGTCGCAGCCCTGCTGGGTCACCAGGATCTCGGGCTGGAACTCGTGCAGCAGCGGCGGCACGACGGCGTCGAAGGCCCGGTGCCAGCCGTTGTCCCCGGTGCCCGCGGGGAGGGCGACGTTGACCGCGTACCCCTCGGCGTCGGGGCCGCCGGTCTCGGAGGCCTGGCCGGTGCCGGGGAAGAGGGTCGCCGGGGACTCGTGGAGGCTGATGGTGAGCACGCGCGGGTCGTTGTAGAAGGCGTTCTGGACGCCGTCGCCGTGGTGGACATCCACGTCCACGTAGGCGACGCGTTTGGCCCCCTGCTCCAGCAGCCAGGCGATGGCCAGGGCGGGGTCGTTGTAGACGCAGAAGCCCCAGGCGTTGCCGCGCATGGCGTGGTGCAGACCGCCCGCGATGTTGGCCGCGTGCGCGCTCTCCCCGCTCCACACGGCCCGCGCGGCGGCCACGGACGCGCCGGAGATGAGCGCGGCGGCGTCGTGCATGTCCTTGAAGACCGGGTTGTCGGAGGTGCCCAGCATGTGGGCCTCGTCGGGTTCCAGCGTGCGGCCCGCGCGCTTGACCGCCTCGATGTAGGCAGGGTCGTGTACGAGGGACAGGAGTTCGTCCGAGGCCGGTTCGACGTCCAGGAGTCCGACCCCCGGCGCGTCCAGCACGCCGAGCTCGCGGCTGAGCGCCATGGTCAGCTCGACGCGTATCGGCGCCATCGGGTGCTGCGGACCGAAGTCGTAGGCCGTGAGTCCGTCGTCCCATGCCACCCGAAGCGAGCAGGACGTGCGCCCTCCCATGTGGTGACCCCCGTTTCAGGTGTGCGTGCTCCGAAGCACACAGTACGCACAACCGCACGCGTGGACGAACCCCGGGGTTTGGATGGCCCGGTCCGGCACGGGGCTCGGCCCCGTGCCGGACCGGGGTGTCCGGGCCACGTCGTCCGGGCTACTCGGTGACGAAGTAGCAGGACTCGTACAGGTCGCCTCCGGAGAAGTCGACGGTGCCGTGCAGGGGCGCCCCGGAGAGCGTGTCCTTCGAGGTGAGCAGCACCCGGTACTCGCCCGGTTCGAGCTCGACGCGCATGACCTCGCCGTCGTCGAAGCAGGAGTTGCCCGTGGGCGGTGAGCTGTAGACCTCGCAGTTCTCGCAGGCGGGGGTGATGATCTCCTCGTGGACGGCGTCCGGCCCGACGTAGAGGAACTGCATCTCGTACGGGGTGTTGTTGGTGATCTCCAGGACGCTCTTGTCGCTGCCGGAGCCGCCGGTGGGAGCGGGGGCGAACTCGGCCTCGCCGATCGAGGTCATGGCGTCCATCCGCTCCTCGATGCGCCCCGCGCCGATGTGGGTGACCATCCGCTCGACCTCGTCGGTCTCGTGGTCGGGGTACTCCGTCTCCAGGAGGACGACCATCTCGTCGGCGGTGTCGAGCGAGCCCCCGTCAACGCTCTCCCAGCCGCAGTTGAACGCGGCGTCGGGGCGCTCGGTGGTGATGCGCTCGGCGATCTCGGGGGCGGCGTCCCAGGCCAGGTCGGAGAACATGTCGATCTGGTCGAAGCCCGCGCACCAGTTCTCGGCGGCGTACTCGGCGGTGCCGTTGCCGTAGAGCTCGGTGAGCGCGGTGGGGACCTGGCCCGCGGCCTCGGTGCCCTCGTAGTCCACCGGGATCACGGTGTAGATCTCGTGCGCCCGCCGCATGCTCTCGCGGTACTCGTCGGTGACCTCGCCGCCGAAGTCCTCCTCGGCCGAGGCCACCAGGTCGGCGGCGTAGGAGAGGTGGATGTCGGCGACCTCGCCGTCGGTGTCCTCCCAGCGGGCGGAGGGGTGCTCGAAGTAGGCGGCGTAGGAGTCCAGGGCCTGCTCGTACTCCTCGGCGGCCACGTCGGACTGGGCGCGCTCCAGGAGCGCGCAGGCCTCGGCGCCCGCGCGGGCGCGCGACATGAGCGACGGGGAGAAGGAGAGCTGGAAGAGGTCCTCCACGCTCCCGTAGGCGGCGACGGCCTCGGAGGCGCCGCACTCGCCGCGGGCGTGGGCGGCGTCGGCGACGCGCAGCCGCCACTCCCCCGCCTGCCACACTCCGGTGAGAGCCGCCAGCAGGGCGACCGCCAGTCCGGCTGCGGTGAAGAGGGGCAGCGCCCGCTTGGACGGCTGTTCTCCCCTGCCGAGCAGGCGCTCGTCGCGGGAGCGCCCCGCGAACAGGCCGTGAACGGCCGCGACGACGAACCAGGCCACGAAGATCGACGCCCACAGCAGGAGGTTGTCGGCGGCGCCGAGGACGGCGGCGGTGACCAGCAGGCCGAGGGTGATGACGAGCGCGGCGGCGAAGAACGGCCACTGGCGCAGGTAGGCGTATCCGGCCCCCATGCCCGAGGCGTTGAGCAGCGAGGTGCGCAGCGCGGACGGGGAGGAGAACAGGCCGAGCCTGGGCGGCTTCGGGGGCGGTGGCGGGCCGAACTGCCCCGGGGGCATTCCGCCGGGGGGCATGCCACCGGGAGGCATACCGCCGGGAGGAGGTCCACCGGGGGGCATTCCGCCCGGAGGCGGTCCCATGGGGGGAGGTCCACCGGGAGGCATTCCGCCCGGAGGCGGTCCCATGGGGGGAGGTCCACCCGGGGGTGTCCCGCCCGGAGGCGGCATCATGCCGGGTGGCCTACCACCGGGGGGCGGCCCCGTCGGAGGCCTCCCTCCGGGCGGCATCCCACCCGGGGGCGGGCCGGGCACACCGCCCGAGTACATACCGCCCGAGGGCGTGCCACCGGCGGGCGCACCGCCGTGGAAGGCCCCTCCGACCGGGTTGCCGCCGGTCGGGCCGCCCTGGGCGGGGCTGCCTCCCGTGGGGTCGGCGCCGGTCGGGCCTGAGGGCGTGTGTCCCGGGGGCGGGAAGCCTCCGCCGGGCGGCTGGGAAGGGTCGGGCGGGGGAGGGGAAGAAGTCATGGAGGACCCTGGGATCGGGAGATGGGGGAGATCCCGCGCGTACGGGACCGAGGGGGCCGTGTACACCCTTCACCAAAGACACTACCCAGGTCCGCCGACGCCGGACCCCGCAGGGCGGGCCGCTTCCGGCCATCTCCCCTCGCCTCGTTCGCCGTGATCCTGTACTCGTAGCGAGGTTCGGGCGCCGCCATCGGCTACAAGTACAAGATCATCGGGGTCGGAACCCCTTGCGTCACACCACCACCGGTTCCGGGCAGCGCGTCAGCTGCCGGAGAGTGCGCCGCTGCGGTCCCGGGCCGCCTCGATGGCGTCGGTGAAGGCCGTGCGCACGCCGTGCCGCTCCAGCTCGCGCAGCGCGGCGGCGGTGGTGCCGCCCGGCGAGGTGACGGCCTCGCGCAGCACGACCGGGTGCTCACCCGAGCCGTTGAGCATGGCGGCGGCGCCCGTGATGGTCTGGCCGACCAGCTTCTGCGCGGTGGCGCGCGGCATCCCCATCGCCACACCCGCCTCGATCATCGTCTCGGCGATGAAGTAGAAGTAGGCGGGTCCGCTGCCGGAGATGGCGGTGACGGTGTCCATGTGCTGCTCGCCCACACGGATGACCTCGCCGACCGTGCCCAGCAGCGCCTCGGCGCGGTCCAGGTGGGACTCTCCGGTGTGGGCGCCGCCCGCGATCGCGGTCATCCCCTGTCCCATCAGGGCGGGCGTGTTGGGCATCGCCCGGACGACGGGGGTCCCGGCGGACAGGTGCTCCTCCAGCACGGCGGTGGTGATCCCGGCCGCGACGGAGATCACGAGGCAGGCGGAGGACAGGCGCGGCGCCAGGTCGTCCAGCAGCGCCACCATGTCCTGGGGCTTGAGCGCGAGCAGGAGGGTGTCGGCGCGCTTGGCCGCGTCCGCGGCCGGGACCACCTCGATCCCGTAGCGGGCGCGCAGCTCCCCGGCGTGCTCCTCGCGCGGCTCGG
The DNA here is from genome assembly GCF_965343085.1 of Nocardiopsis synnemataformans. Lineage (NCBI taxonomy): Bacteria > Bacillati > Actinomycetota > Actinomycetes > Streptosporangiales > Nocardiopsidaceae > Nocardiopsis > Nocardiopsis synnemataformans. The sequence continues at coordinate 30,699 of NZ_CBDRFA010000084.1, forward strand.
TGACGAGGACGTCCTCCGGCGCGTGGCCCTTGGCCAGCATTCCGGCGAGCAGAGCCTCGCCCATCTTCCCGGCACCGATGATGGCGATCATGAAGGGTCCTTCCTGCGGATACCTCCACGCTAACGGCACGGACGGCCCCGCGTGGACACCGGATCCCACTCCGTGGACCCCCGGTGCGCCCCGGCCCGGCGGCGGACCGGGCTCACTCGGGGTCGACGATGCCCTTGTCGTCCACGGTGCCGCCCTCGTCGACCGCGAAGCGGCGGGGCGGCGCCGAGGGGGCGCGGCGCAGCAGCGCGATGCGCTCGCGGCGGTCGCGCGCCCGGTCGCCGGGGCCCGCGGTCCGGGCGAAGTGCAGCCGGGTGAAGGCCAGGGCCTCGGCCAGCTCGCGCATGCGCGCCTGGCGGTCGGGGGCCTTGCGGGTGCTGACCTCCAGGACCAGCTGGCCCCCGAAGCCGTTCCCGGCCAGGTACTCCAGGAGCTCGCCCACCGGCTGGCGTCCGCGCCCGGGGATGAGGTGCTCGTCGAGGTTCTGGCCGCCGATGCCGTCGGCCACGTGGATGTGGGAGAGGCGGTCGCCCAGGCGCTTGGCCATGTCCATGGCGTCGGAGCCGGACATGGCGGTGTGCGACAGGTCGAGCGTGACGTCGGGGTAGTCACGGTCGAGCGGGTTCCAGCTCGGCGCGTAGGGGACGACCTCGCGGTCGCGCACGCGCACCGGGTACATGTTCTCCACCGCGAAGACGACGTCGGTCTCGTCCTGCATACGGGAGATACCGGTCTCGAACTCACGGGCGTAGTCGCGCTGCCATCGGAAGGCGGGGTGCACCACGATCGTCTTGGCGCCCAGGGCCTCGGCCATCTCCTTGGAGCGGACGAGTTTGCCCCAGGGCTCCCTGCCCCACACGCGCTGGGTCAGGACCAGGCAGGGTGAGTGGACCGCGGTGACGGGCATCTGGTGGTAGTCCGAGAGGCGCCGCAGGAGGTCGATGTCCTGGCTTGCCGGGTCGGAGGAGACGAGCACCTCCACGCCGTCGTACCCCAGCTTCGCGGCGATCTCGAAGGCGGCCGGGGTCTTCTCCGGGTAGACCGACGCCGACGACAGGACGACGGGCGCGTCTGGGACCTGGATAGGGCTCACGCGACCCAGACTATGCGCTAACGCGCCTCGTGTGCGTACCGCCCGCGTGAACGTGGCGTGCCGTTCTCCCCACGCCCTCCCCCACGGAGGGTGCGGGTCCCGGTCGCGCGACGGTGGTGAAGGGGTCCGCGGGTGCACCCGCGGAGCCCTGGTTCGTGGTTGCCGACCGCCACGTCGTCGGGGCGGTCGTGCGGGTCGTGTCGCCCTCCGTGCCTGCCGCGCCGCCGACGGGTCCGTGCGCGGGACCACGCGGTCGTTTCGCGGTGGAGGCGGGGCACCTGGTGCAGGGGTGCCGCTCGGGGCTGGCCGGGTTCACTCCCCGGGGCGTGCGGGGCGGCCGTCAGCGCGCTGCGCGAGGCCTGCCCGTCTCACAGCCGTACGGCACCTGCGAGATCGTATTTGTGGACGTCCCGCTCGCGGACGTGGTCCCCCGAGTTCGGCGCGTCGATCATGCGCCCGTCGCCGAGGTAGATGGCGACATGGTAGGCGTAGCCGCCGCTGTCGGTCCAGTAGAGGATGTCCCCCCTGCGGGCGTCGGAGTAGGAGACCCGGGTTCCGGCGCCGACCTGGTCGTGGGCGATACGGGGCAGTTCCACCCCGGCCTGCTTGTAGGCCCACTGCACCAGTCCCGAGCAGTCGAAGCCGTTCGGTCCGGTGCCTCCCCAGCGGTAGGGGGTGCCCTTCTTCGACTCCGCGGCGCTGATGGCGTCCTCCACCGTCGACGTGGACAGGGCCTGGTGGACGCGTCGCGGTCCGGCGGAGTCCTGCGCGGTGGCCGCGGCCTGCTGCGCCGGTCGCACCGGCTGCGGCGGCTGGGCGAGCGCGGGCGCCGTACCGGCGGCCAGGGCGGCCGTGGTGAGCGCGGCGACGGCGAGCACGCGCCCGCCGCTCCGGCGCGGAGGAACGGGCGAGGCCTGCCGCCCCGGGTCCGTGGAACGACAGGCCTGCGTTTGCTCGTGGTGTCGCGGTATTCGCATGACGGTGGTTCTCCCGCTCTCGCTCGGAGCGCCGCGGCGTCCACGTCACTGTGACGCGGATCTCCCTGTCGCGACGCCCTCACCATTCGTCACACAGACCACGCGATATGTCACTCTCCGTAGCGCGATCAGCCGCCAAAGAAGGTAAAGAGTCCTTGACCTTCGGAGGACGAAAGCGGTCAGGTCACCATCGAACGGACTCCCCTCCTCGGCGGTCGATCACCCTGGGCTACGCGGCGTCGTCCACGGGCACCGGCACCCCCAGCTCGGCTCCCACGAAGTCGGCCGTGGCCTGCATGCCGAGGTAGTTCGGGTGCACCGGGGCCCCGTTCTCGGGGATCAGGCCCTCCACCCAGCGGGTGTCGGAGGACGTGCAGACGTCGTGGCCGCGCTCGAAGACGTCCACGAAGACCGCGCCCTGGGCCTCGGCCTCCTCGGCGATCATCGCGTTCAGCGCGGTCTGCGCCTGGTCCAGGAAGGGCACGTCGCCCCACGCGATGGGCGTGCTCGGCCAGCAGCCCCTGCTCTCGGGCAGGATCTGGAGATAGCCCACGGCCAGGACCGTGGCGTCGGGGCTGCGCTCGGCGATCTCGGCGTAGACCCCCGCGACCTCCGGGCGCAGGTCCTCGACGCGCTGGTCGAGCTCGTCGCCGTAGTGCTCGGCGCACGGGTCGCCCAGCGGGTTGCTCAGGCTCTGCTTGGCGCACTCCAGGAGCACCTCGGAGAAGCCGAAGTCGTTGCCCGCGATCCCGACCGTGACCAGGTCGGTCTCCGGCGTCAGGGCGTCGAACTGGGGCGGCGTGTCGTCGAACTGCGGCTCGTAGAGGTCGTTGACGACCGCCCCCGAGCAGCTGGCGTCCGTGAAGTCGGTGATGCCCAGCCGCTCGGCGAGCATCGTGGGGTAGTTGTTGGAGGTGCGCAGGCAGCCCAGCAGCGGCATGCTGCTGCTGACCCTCTCCTCCCGGATGAGCGGACCGGCGACGAAGGAGTCGCCGAGGGAGACGTAGCTGTCGAAGGCGGGCGCCTGCGCAGTCTCGGCGGTGGCGGGCGCGGCGGCCAGGAACACCGACCCCAGCGCGGCGGCGGCCACGGGGGCCAGGGCACGGCGCGGGGATCGGGACGCGGCGGTGGCGGATGTACGGGGCACGCGGGTTTCCTCTCCATGGAGCGGGGGCGTTGGAGCTGTCGGACCCTAGGAATTCTTTAACACGCCCTACGGGAGAAGGCCCCTAACTCGTAGGTAACTTTCATGTGTCTCCGAAAGGTCCCTTTACTCCTTCCGGCGGGGTTGTCGCAGGGAGCCGCTAGCGTTGCCACCATGGCGAAGGCAGCGAAGACCACGTTCCGGTGCGCCGAGTGCGGATGGAGCACCCTCAAGTGGGTGGGCCGCTGCGGCGAGTGCCAGGCCTGGGGCACGGTCGAGGAGGCCGGCGTCCCCGCGCCCTCCGCCGTCGCGCCCGCGCCCGTCACCTCCCGAGCCCGGCCCATCACCGAGATCAGCGTGGAGAGCGCCGAGGCCGTCCCCACCGGCGTCGACGAGCTCGACCGGGTGCTGGGCGGCGGCGCGGTCCCGGGCGGCGTGGTGCTGCTCGCCGGTGAGCCCGGCGTGGGCAAGTCCACCCTCCTGCTGGAGGTCGCCGCGATGCGCGCGGCCGAGGGCCCCGTGCTGTACGTGACCGGAGAGGAGTCGGCCGGGCAGGTGCGGCTGCGCGCCGAGCGGCTCGGCGCGCTCTCCGACAAGCTCTACCTGGCCGCCGAGACCTCCATCGCCTCCCTGGCCAGCCACGTGGACGCGGTCGGCCCCCGGCTGCTCATCGTGGACTCGGTGCAGACCATGGTCTCCCCCGACACCACCGGCGTCCCGGGCGGCGTCACCCAGATCCGGCAGGTGGCCGGCGCGCTGATCCAGATCGCCAAGGCGCGCGGGATCGCCACCGTGCTGGTCGGCCACGTCACCAAGGACGGGTCCATCGCCGGTCCGCGGATGCTGGAGCACCTGGTGGACGTGGTGCTGCACTTCGAGGGCGAGCGCCACTCCCAGCTGCGGCTGCTGCGCGCGGTCAAGAACCGCTACGGGCCCACCGACGAGATCGGCTGCTTCGAGCTGACCGAGTCCGGCATCGTCGGTCTGCCCGACCCGAGCGGACTGTTCCTCACCGAGCGCACCGACCCGGTGCCGGGCACGTGCGTCACCGTCACCCTGGAGGGGCGGCGACCGCTCATCACCGAGGTCCAGGCCCTGGTCGCGCCGACCCCGCTGCCCGCGCCGCGCCGGGCCACCTCGGGCCTGGACACCTCGCGGGTGAACATGATCCTGGCCGTGCTGGAGAAGCGCACGGGCATGAAGCTGGCCAACATGGACGTGTACGCCTCCACGGTGGGCGGCGTGAAGCTGACCGAGCCCGCCGTGGACCTGGCGCTGGCCATGGCGGCGGCCAGCTCCAACAACGACGTCGCGCTGCCCGTCGGCTTCATCGCGATCGGCGAGGTGGGCCTGGCGGGCGACGTGCGCACCGTGAGCGGCGTGCGGCGCCGGGTGTCGGAGGCGCAGCGGCTCGGCTTCACCGAGGCGGTCGTGCCCAAGCACTTCGGCGACCCGATCCCGGGCATCCGCGTCCACGAGGTGGAGGAGCTGAGCGAGGCCCTGAGCCGGGTGGCCCGGCGGTCCCGGCGGGCCCGCGCCCCCCGGGACGAGGACTGAGCCCCAGCGCGCCCACTTCGCCGTGACCTTGTACCCATAGCGAGGCTCGAGCGCCGGCATCGGCCATAAGTACAAGGTCATCGCGGTCCAGGGGGCCTCGCGCCGCACCGGCGGCGCTTCCGGCCAGCGCGTCAGAAGTCGAAGACCGCGCCCTTCTCGCTCATGAGCACGCACTCGTTGGAGAACTCCTCCCGGTAGTCCTCGGTGCCGTAGGCCACGGCGACCACCGGGTCGTAGACGAACGGGCAGGCCTGCTCCTCGCCCCTGACCCCCGCGAGCGAACCAGCCTCGGCGATGGCCTCGCAGGCCTCCTCGGCTCTGGGGTGTGTGCCCGCGGCGACGGGAGCGCACACCAGCGTGGCCTCCCGCGTCTCGCCGCTGGTGAGGGCGTGGACGCGCAGGATGTAGCCGTTGCCGCCGGTCTGCGCCGCCTCGGCGGCGTGCGCGGGCGCGGTGAGCGCCAGGGCGAGGACGGGAGCGGCGGCCAGGGCCGGGACGATGCGATTCACGACAGCCTCCAGGGACGTGCGGATTCCAGACAGCACGGATAGTAATCGAACCATTACGCGAAGCTGTCGCTTTTCCGCGAGGTCGCCGGAATTTCCCCGCGCCGGGGTTCCGGCCAGGCCCGATTCCCGGGCGAAAAGCAAGGAAATCAGGGTTATGTCGGAGTCCCCGTCACCCCCGCGCCGACACTCCCGCCAGGTGTCCCACGACTCCGTAGCCGTCGGGTCGCAGGTCTCCCCCGGCGTCGGCCGTCCAGCGGCTGACCGAGGCCGCCGCCGCGGGCTCCTCCCTGCTCACCCGCCACACCTCGGCCTCCTCCAGGCCCTCCAGGATCCCTCTGAGCAGGACCACGACCGGCTCGTGGGCGAACAGCAGCACCCGCTCGCCCGGGTACTCCGCGCACAGGTCACGCAGGAACGAGCGCAGCCGCAGCAGGACGTCGGCCAGGGACTCACCGCGCTCGGGGCGGTGGTGCATCCGGTCGGCCAGGCGCCGGGGCGCCTCGCCGGGGTCGTACTCGTCGACCATGGCCGGGGTCATGAACGTGAAGGGGCCGCCGTCGTGGTCGCGCAGCCGCTCGTCCGGGTGCACGGGCAGGTCCAGCCCGGCCGCCTCCAGCGCCAGTCCGGCGGTGCGGCGGGCGCGCAGGTAGGTGGAGGAGAACACGACGCCGGGCCGCCGGTCGCCGGGCAGGGAGGCCAACCAGCCCGCGCCCACGGCGCGGGCCTGGCGCTCGCCCAGCGGGGTGAGGTCCACGTCGGCGTTGCGCGCGGGCAGGTCCGCCGCGTCCAGGCGCCCGCCGTCGCGTGCGGCGGCGGCCAGGGCGAGGTTGAACTCGCTCTGCCCGTGGCGGACGACCGTCAGTTCCGCCGGTCCGCGGTAGCGCATCGTCGCGTCCTCCTCCGTGTCGGCCCATGGGGCGTCAGTGGGAACCCCTTGGGAGGCGAGAGCGGGCACCCCCGGAGGAGCGCCCGCTTGGGAGCGCTCCCAACCGCAGGAAGAGTATCCCCGAACTCTGGTGGCGTAAAGGGGCTCTCCGCGCCG